>JANLUE010001111.1:0-5285 GCA_031363325.1 Gemmataceae bacterium | reverse complement strand
CCGTTCGGCCATCGCCTTCGAGGCATAGCGGCCGATCAGGGGGTTGTCGTAAGTCGCGTACGGGTCGGACATCTTGGGTACTGAGTACTCAGTACTGAGTACTCAGTACTGAACTTGAGTGGAAGTTTGAAATCGCGACTGGAATTCGAGCGAAGCCCAATGTCCGATCGCTGCCCAACGTCCGATCGCCAACGTCGGTGCAAGGCGAAGTCTGTTTTACATTTTCGGAGTAGAACCGGCCCGCGACGCGACGGTGGGCGATCGACTGGCCCGATACAGGAGTGTGGAACCGACCCGGTGCCGACCGGCCCGGGGTCTTCAAGGAGGATTACGGATGCTCCGTCGCTGGATGCTCGGCGCGGCCCTGTTCGCGGGCTTGTTCGCCGCCGCCCCGGGGTCGGCCGAGGCCAAGGACCCGCCGCTACCGCGCGCGTCCTATTACCCCTACGTCTACTTCCCCCACAACTATTGGCCGACCTACAGCCCGCAGTGGCCGGAGCCCCAGGGCTCTCCCTACATGCGGCCGCCGGCTCACATGGCCTACCCGCCGTTCAAGGAACCGAACTGGAACTACATGCTGTGGATGCCGCACAAGTATTATCGCGGCAACCACTTCTGGCTCGACCAGTTCTAAGCCCGATGCCCAATGAAGACGCTCGTGTGCCGCCAGGCGGTACGCGAGCGTTTTTCATTGCGCGGCCGGCTCTTCCAGTCGACCGTCTGGTTCCTCATCGTTCGACGACACGGCCTCGGCAATTCGATCGTCCGTGTCTTCGTAGTCCGGTGTCTCTGGCCCTAGCGGCGGGGCGAGCAAGAGTCGATGGCCGCCACCGAGGAAAAATGCGGGCAGGATCAGGAGTATGGCAGTCACCATTGTTGCCAGAAGAGTCGATCGGTTTCCAATTTCACCATTGAAGTCATCATCCAACAATTTAATGTGATTCTGGCCCGGGACGAGAGCGACAAGCCACAGTGCGAACATGCCGATGGCGATGTGAAAGAACGGAAACCCCTGAAAGCCCGCGACGACGATCCCGCCGCGTGACATTACTTCCATCAACTTCGGCCAACGACACGCCCAGACTCCAGTCAGCCAGACCAATGCGATTCCAATCGACATTCCGAACAAGCCGGATTTGCCAGCGATCGAGAATCCGAACAAGAGCGGCAAAATCAAATTCAACGCGAGCACGAACGTCCAGACCATCGCGCGATTCACGTAGCGTTCCTGAGCAATCGTGATCACGGCACGCCCTCGGCAATTCGATCGACCGTGTCCTGATAGTCCTCGATCTCCGGCCCGGAAGGCGGGGCGAACAACAGTCGATGACCGCCACCAAATAGGAAGGAGGGCACGAAGAGGAATGCCGCTCCCAGGATCGTGGCCAGGAATCGCCCCAGGTCAGTCAGGTTGATGTGATAGACGCCGCCGCGATAAGGCGACGACTCGATTCGCAGTGATGGAATTGACCAGACGAGCCCGATCGAACACACGCCGGCCGCGAGATGAAAGGCCGGAAACACCTGGAGTACGGCCATGACCGCACCACCCCGACAGACGACCGCACCGAAGTTTGGCCAGCTACACATCCAGGCACCGAGCAACCAAATCACGATGATCGCCAGTCCGAACCCAACTCGACCCCCGTCGCCCGTCGCACCAAAACCCACGAAGACGCCAGGCAGAACCATGTTCGCCGCGCAGACGGCCGTCCAAATCTGGACGCGGCCCAACATCGGCACGTCGGTGAACTCGATTTGAGTCACGAGCGGCCTCGCGATGTCGGGGGCACTTGGAGATTGTACCGGCAGTTGCCGTGGAGTTGGATACCAAGGGATGGCCGAAGGCCCTGCGGAAATGTGCTTGATCTTCGCGGGCGGCCTGGGACGGCCGCCCTACGATTCCGATCAATTCCGATCACTCGAAGCTGAACACTTCGCCGCCGTGGGCGGTCACCATCGCGGCGAGGTTCTTCGCGTCGAGCGTGCTCCGGATGAACCGCACCGAGCCGTCCGCGAAGCACACGTTCGTGCCGCCCGGGTGGAAGCTGTAGACTTCGTTGTCGTTCGACGCGTTCATGAACTGGCTGTACTTCGCGAGGTTCGCGGGGTTGATGTTGTTCTTCGGCCAGAACACGTTCGGGCCCGCCACGGTGCCAACGTAGTCGGCCACGGTCGCGCTCGGGTTGGTCATGTCGACGCTGAACGGTCCATCGCTGTCCGCCCAGCAGAAGCCCTGATCGTTGGCGCCGGCGAAGATTTTTTTGCCGTTCAGCCAGATGTCCGGGCGGGCCGAGCATTCCCAGATGAAGCCGGTGTTCGACATGCCGTCGGTGATCTCGGCCATTCGCGTCACTTGGTCCTTGTACATCACACTGTTAATCGTCTCGCCGGTCGGCAAGAAGCCGAGGCCGAAGATGCCCGCGTACTGGCCGGCCTTGACGGTGTTCATCGTGTCGTAATCGGTCGGGCCCGGCGGGGCCGAGAAGTTGATCGTCACGGTTTGGCTACCGAACTTCTTTTTGACCGTCGTGAGTTGCGTTCGGCCCGGCGTGGACGGACAGAGGTAGGTCTTGATGTTGGCCGCCGTCGCCGGCAGGTTCGTTGGGTCGAACCAGTTCCTGTTCTTGTCGTAAATGCGGCCCACGTTGCCTTGCTCGATGTAGTCGAGCGTGAAAGCGCGCCAGCTATGGAAAGTGCCGCTCGGGTTGCCCGGGGCCGGCACGCCGGTCGTGTACGAGGAAGCCGGGAAGTAGCCCGTGGTGTCGTGGTAGTTGTGCATCGCCAGGCCGAGTTGCTTCAGGTTGTTCGAGCAACTCATGCGGTTGGCGGCCTCGCGAATCTTCTGAACGGCCGGCAACAATAGGCCGATCAAAATCGCGATGATCGCAATGACCACGAGCAATTCGATCAAGGTGAACGCGGACCGCCGACGCGGGAGGGACATCGAAGCTCCAGTGGAAGTGGGCAATTCGCAGGGCATCATGCGAGTGAGTTGCCCCGTTAGAATCTGAGGTAGAAATCGTGAGTTGAGAACCGCGGAAGACGGCGTGAAGAAATGATGAATGTGTTCGTCGGCCGGATAAACTCGATGAATCAACGGCGAACGCGGACCTTGGGGATCGCCTTTTCGAGAGCGACCGCCCCCTTGACCGACACGTCGGAATTGACTGCGTCCAGAACCTTGAGGTGCGTCAATTCGTGCAGTTGCTCGACGCCGGCGTCGCCGAACTTCGTCTTCGATACCGCCAACAACTGAAGGTCCGCCAGCGACTTGATGTTGCTCGCGGCCGCGCTCGTAATGGCCGTCCCGGACACATCGAGCTCCTCCAATTTGGTGAGGCCCTTCACCGCCGACAGGTCGCTAATCTTCGCGTCCATGAGATAGAGTTTGCGCAGTTCCTTGAGCGACTTGAGGTTCGAGAGCCCGGCATTCGTGACGGCCGGCCGAATCAAGGTCAACTCGCGCAGGCCGGTCAGCGTCGCCAGAATGGACAGCCCTCGATCGGTGAGCTTCGACGCGTCTTCGATCGTCAGGCTGCCGATCTGAACCGACCCCTTGAGGGCGATCGCCGCCTTGTCGTCGAGCCGGGCGAACGATACCTTCAGGCGGGCCGTGGCCGGTAAGGACTCGTCGACGCGCACCGTGGCCCCGACCTTCTCGATTCGTTCGACGGCTTTCTTCTCGTCGGCCGACCGATCGGCCCGCGTCATCGGGGCGAACGCGAGCAGGCAAATGAGGCAAGTGAGTTTTCGCATGAGAAACTTTCGGTGGGCACGAACAGAAGCGGGCAGGTAGGAACCAAATCGTAGCACAGCGTGGGCCGTCGTTCCAATTGAGACGAAGCGTCCGGGCAAATAGTTGCGTCACGCGCTCGTAACGCGGCCAAGATTGCGAATCGGCTTTTGGTCCGGGAATAGATTGGCGAGTCGGAACGAGGAAAGCCGGAAGGCGAGTGTGGTTGTCACTCCGCCAAAACCGCCTCCGTCGCCCCGCTCGTCAGGCAGTCCCAAAACTCGGCGAGCACGGCCCGCGAACTGGCGGGTAGGTTGCCTTCGGCGTAGGCCATGCGGGCGACGAGGTTCGCCAGGTTGCGGGCGTCGGAGTGGAGCCACGCGAAGTCGGTGCCGATTCGTTCGGCGAACTCGATCGGCGTCTCGTGGTCGTGGCGGGCGAGGTTCCGATCGGCGGCCCAGGCTTCGAACGCTTCGAACGAATAGCGGGCCAGATCTTCCGGCGAACGACCGGGGGCCGTGCCATCGGCAAACGGATTGCCGAACGCCTCGAACGGGGCCCGTAGGTCGACTGGCAGCGCGGCAGTGGACTTGGTGGTCTCGCGTTCTTTCGTCGGCCGACGGCCGAACAGGCCCTTCCACCACGCATCAATGGCCGCCAACAGATTCTTGGCCCAGGGCATGAAGTTCGACAGGAACTTCAAACCGTGCCGGAACAGGAAGATCAATACGACGATTGCCAGAATCGCGAACACGATCCACTTCAGCGCGCCGGCAATCTTCGAGAGCGTTTCACTTGGACTCGAGGGCGAGGGTTGCGGCCGATTCGCCGAGTCGCCCGACTTGTTGCCGGCCTGTTGGGCCTCCTTCGCTTCGCGACTGTCGGACTTGGACTCGGGTCCCTTGGGGTCGGCCTTCGCCTGTTCTCCCTTCGAGCCATCCGAACCGCCCTTCTTGTCGCCGGAATCGCCGTTCTTGCCTTGCTTGTCGCCGGACCCGGTTTTGGATTCGCCGCTCTTTCCCTTCGCGCCGGGCTCGCCTCCTTTCCCCGTCGCGTCGCCCTTGCCCTTCGTGGTTTGATCGCCGGCCCGGCCTTCTCCCTTGCCGGCCCCGTCGCGATTGATCGCGTTGCGCGAAGCGTTGCGTTCGGGGGTCATCGCCCGCGTCGGGTTCCAGATCGGCGACTCGGAATAGGGCCGGGGGATCAACGCGCCGATCACGAGAAAACCAACGATCAACAGCGCACCGATACCCATCCAAGTCGCGGTCATGCTGCCCGGCATCTGGAGTTTGCGCTGGCGCAGATAGCGGCGCAGGCCGAGGAAACTCGTCGTGACCAACAGGCCGAGCCCACTGCCGACGTACATGGCCGCCAGGCGAAAGGTGAAGTTGCGTCGCTCGATGTCGTCGGCCGGCACGAGCGCCTGGCCGAGCCCGAAGATCGGCAACGCCGCGAGCGAAAAGTAAACGACCGTCAGGCCCGGCGTGTGCGGTCGTTTCGAACGCGACTTCTTCCATTGATCGAAGCGCTGATACCAGCCGGCCATTCC
>JANLUE010001109.1:0-3524 GCA_031363325.1 Gemmataceae bacterium | reverse complement strand
CGTCCACGAAGATCACTTCGAGATCGAGTTGATTGGCGACGGCCACGGCCGATATCTCGGCGAACAGCGGGCCAAGGCTTTCACGCTCGTTCAGGACCGGGATCACAAGCGAGACGGACGGTTCAGGCATGTCCGTTCTCGCTCGGTGGCTGCACCGTGAAGGGCGCGTGGGTTGGGGCGAGCCAGTACAGCAAACTCGCGGCCGCTAGCTCGGCGGCCGTCCAGATCAATCGAAGCAAGATTGTCACGAGGGCCGCGACCGCGTCGGCCGTCTCGCGATCGATCGTTTGGCGCAATTCAAGCGACAGTAGTGTTTGCAGGGCGATTTCGCGGAAGCCGGCACCGGCCGGCATGAAAATGGCCAAAAACCCAATCACGTACGCGATTGCGTTGATGCTCGTCAGATGGAGATACGTGTCGAGATTCAATGGCCCCGTTTCGACGCCGACGCCGCGCAACGTCAGCCATAGGCTCAGACCCAGGAAGAGCCAGCCGACGCACGCCATGCACAGGCCCAGTAGCACCATGTGCAACTTGACGCGCGGCAATTGTGGAGCGTCGGGTCCTTTGCGCCAGCGACTCACGCGGTTGACGAAGCGGTTCAAGCCCACGAGGCCGATCGGCGTCAGGGCGATCGGTGCCACCCAGTAGACACTGATACCGTTCAACCCCGATTGTTCGGTCGAGAGCAACGGCAAGAGCAACGTGCCGATCATCGCCCCGGCGGCCATGGCCGTGATCGATTCGTAAAAGGCCGTGATCCCGACGGCCGTTCGCGAGATGCCGATGTTCCCGAGCATTCCGACGCGCAGGATGATGACCCATACTTTGCCCGGAACATATTTGCCAAATTGCGAAATGAAATAGGCCCGCAGCCCCGTCGACCAGCGAACGCGGGCCCCCTGATTCCAGAGCAGAATGACGGAGAACGTGCCCCAGACGGAATGGGCACACAGGTAGAGCAGCGCGGCCGGCACGAGCCATTCGAGCCGAATGTGGAACGTATCAGTCCACAATTCGGGTCGCCGCAGCTTGTCGAAAAAGTAGTATCCGACCGCGAGCGCCACGAGGAGCGGCAGGCCAAACTTCCAGGCGATGAGAAGTGGGGTTTCGAGCGGACGTCGCACCAGAACCCACTCCCAACAAGACGAAGTTGAGCCACGCGGCGAAGGCTTTGCGGAGCCGAGCGCGTCCGCGGCTCACGCGTATTGTGAACGACGAGGCGACGCGCTCGACTTCGCCAAGCCTCCGCCTCGCTACTAACAGCCAACCGCTAAACCAGCGCCTTCCCCTCACGCTGACACCCGCAGGCGTGGCAGATCGGGCAGATTCGCCAGTGGTACGCTTTGCTGTCGCAAGTCGGGCAGATTTCGGTGAAGCGTTCGTCCACCGGGGTCTCACAGCGCCAACAATGGTCGAGTCGATCACCGCGTCGCTTGGCGATGCGAGTATATGGCCCACCGGCCTCGTGCGATTCGAGGCGCACGCCGAGCGTTCCCTGGAGCACGTGCAACCAGCGCACATCTTCAATCGTGAAGAGGTCGGGGTGCTTCACGTACATGGTGTTCAACTTGGCGAGCGAGGCGGCGGCCGGGGCTCGCACCGTTGCCGAGTCGCGGGCGGCGATGACGAACTGCCGTAGGGTCTCGGTCTCTTCCTCAATGGCGGTCTTGGTCACGGAAGCGTCCTCGGAGGTGGGAACTCTCATTGTACGTATTTAGACTTCCCACAACGCGGACTTGCCCGCCTTCTTCTTTCGGGCGGGCTGGCGCGGCTTCGGCGCGGGCCGTGCCTTCGGCTTGGCCGGGTCCGGAGTTCCGGTGCCCAACGGCTCGTCGGCTGGGTCGCGTTCGTCCTTCTTGCCTTGCCGGGCCCGGAAGTCCAGCTTGATCGGCACCTCGGCGAACGGCAGTTGCTCGCGAAACACCTTCACCAAATATCTTCGATAGACGCTGTCGAAAAGTTCCGGGCCGTTCGTGAACAGAATGATCGTGGGCGGCGACGTGGCGACTTGCGAGCCGAAGTACACCTTCGGTAGTCGCTTGCCCTTTTGACTCGGCGGGTTCGCGTCGAGGGCGTGTCGCAAAACGCGGTTCAACTCGCCGGTCGACACGCGCGTGGCCGCTTGCTTCACGAGTACCTGGGCGAGGTTCAGCACACGAAAAACGTTTTTGCCGTCTTTCGCCGTCGTGAACGCGAGCGGCACGTAGTCGAGCATCGGAAACGACTTCTGAGCGTAGTCGGCGAACTTCTCGGTGCTCACGTTCTCCTTGAGCTGGTCCCACTTGTTGAACACGAAAATGGCCGGCTTGTGATTCTCGAGAATGAACTCCGTGAGTTGCTTGTCGATTCGGCCGATCGTTCGTTGGGCGTCGAAGAACATCAGCACCACGTCGGCCCGGCGGATCGATCGTTCCGCCCGAGCGATGCCGTAGAACTCGATGTCGTTGGCCAGGCTCGAGCGGTGCCGAACGCCGGCCGTGTCGATCGCGACGAACGTCTTGCCGTCCCGCTCGAAGCGCACGTCGACGCTATCTCGCGTCGTCCCCGGAATCTCGCTGACGATGACCCGGTCGGCCTCGGCCAGGGCGTTGATGAACGTGCTTTTCCCCGCGTTTCTTCGACCGACGATCGCCAACTTCAACGTCGGCTCGGTCGGGGCCGACTCGTCGTTGGGGCTCGGCAAGTGTTTGACGATCGCGGAAAGTACTTCGCGCTGACCGCGATTCTGCTCGGCGCTGGCCGCAATGACCGGCTGAAAGCCAAACGAATGGAAATCGCTCGCCTGGACGGCCAAGGCGTCCGAATCGCATTTGTTGACGACGCAGATCGTCGGCTTGCCAAGGGGGCGTAATCGGTCGGCGACGGTTTGATCGAGCGCGACCGGCCCGCTCCGGGCGTCGGTCACGAACAGGATCACATCGGCTTTATCAATCGCAAGCTGAATCTGATGTTCGACATCTTCTTCGAGCGCGTCCGAATCGACGATGCCGATGCCCCCGGTATCAGTCAGGTCGAAGTATCGCCCTTGCTCCTCGACGACGGACGTGACGCGATCGCGCGTGACCCCGGCCGTCGGATCGACGATGCTGATCCGCTTGCCGACGAGCCAATTGAAGACGGACGACTTCCCGACGTTCGGCCGACCAACGATCGCAACCACGGGCAAAGGCATGTCGGCCTCCACGGGGGCAATCGGTTGATTGTAGAGAAACGACGAGTCGAGCTATTCCGTTAGGTCGCCGATGGCTCGGCAATCGCCTCGTGGCCAATCGGCCGCACGACGCCTCCATCCGCGATCACGTGTCGCACCAGGTAGCGCGGCAAGCGGCAGCGCAAAATGACTTGGCCCTCGCGGAATTCCTGGCGGTACACTTCGGCGTGGGCCGCCAAGTAGGCCTGGACGCGGCCGTTCGACGTGTCGGCCGTCACTTCGGCTTCGACGAAGTCGGCCGTTAGCGCTTCGACCACGGCCTCCGTCAGTTGATAGACCCCCTCGCCCGTCGCGCCGCTGATCGCGACCG
>JANLUE010001040.1:0-5469 GCA_031363325.1 Gemmataceae bacterium | reverse complement strand
CCGGCACGTGATGGAACGCCACCTTGAATAAGTCCGCCCCGCGCTGGGCGTCCGGGTGGTTGCTCACGACCAGGGGGACTTCGCAGGCCAGTTCGCCGCTCTGATAGCGATGGAGCAAGTCGGCCAGACAGTGATCGTACTTCGAGACGAAGACCGCCACGCGGTGTGGCAAACTCGACAGTTCGAGCCGCCAACGCATGCTGAATCTTTCGGCGACGGGGGCGAACTTACGGGTGAACTCGGCCGCGTCGAGGGCGAAGCCGGTGCGGTCCCACTCGACGCGCATCAGGAACAGGCCGCGCTCCGCGTCCTGATGTTGGTCGGCGTGCAGAATGTTCGCATCGTGCCGGTACAGGAACTCGCCGATCGTGGCGACGAGCCCTTTGCGGTCGGGACAGTCGATCAGCAAGATGGCGGTGTTCTTCAACGTCGTACGCCCGATGGGTGTGGAAAGATCGCAAGGCCTTCAGGAACTACGATAGCGATTGGGGGACGGCAAATGTTCTCGAATCGTTGCTCGTCGGATCCTTCACGGAAGCAAACGTTCAACACGGAGTGGAGATCGACGTCCCTATAATTTTCCAAAAGAACTTCAGGGCATCCACATGCCGATTCACGATTGGGCTCGAGTGCCGGCCGGGCTGTTTCACGACTTCCATCAGAGTTGGTCGATCCGCATCAAGGACGCGCTCAACGCCGGGCGTCTCCCGGATTCGCTGTCCGCCCTGGTGGAGCAGAAGTCCGAAGCCCAATTTGACCGGGAGAATCGGATTGTCATTTTGAGCGAGCTTCGCCGAACGATCGCGGTCATTGAAATCGTCTCACCATCTCAGCGAAACAATTGGCGATCGCAGTTGGATCAGTTTCTCGAGCGCGGAATTCATGTGCTCGTTGTCGATCTCTTCGCATTGGCCGATCGAGATCGCGTGGTCGCTTCGTATCACGCGGGGTCGACCGTTGGGGCCTTCGTCGAGATGATTGGAGTCGGCGATATGATGCCCGAGATGCCACTTTACGTGGCCGACGAGCACTATGTCGGCGTGCCGCTCGAATCGACGTACGAAGCGTGCTGGAACGCGTCGCCGAGGCCGTTGCGGCAAGCTGTCGAGACTGGGGTGTTGCCGCCGCCGTTTCCCGATTGACGCGCGGAATACCTTACGCAATCCTCCCGGTCGGGCCGATAATAGGCGGGGAACCGAACAACCTGCGGAATGCGTGTCATGACCGGGATTGGACTCGTCGGGGCGGGCAAGTGGGGCGGAAACTGGCTGCGCACGCTCGCGTCGCTGCCCGAAGTCTCACTCCGTTGGGTGTGCGACCTCAACGAAGCGCTGCTCGCGCAAATTCGCTCAACCTATCCGCACGTCCGCACCACGTCGCGCTTCGACGAACTGCTCGCCGACCCGCAGACGGAAGGCGTCGTGATCGCCACAGTCGCGCCGACGCATTTCCCGCTCGGGTCGAAGGCTCTGGCCGCCGGCAAGCATCTGTTACTCGAAAAACCGATGACGCTCGAGTCGGCCGACGCGGTCGAACTGAATCGCCTGGCCGCCCAGGCGAATCGCACGCTCATGGTCGGTCACCTCATGGAATATCACCCCGCGATCCCGGCCATTCGCCGGCTCATCGACTCGGGGGAACTCGGGGACGTGAAGCGGCTCGAACTGCGGCGCTCGAACCAGGGCATGTTGCGGACCGAAGAGAACGTCTGGTGGTCGTTCGCCCCGCACGATGTGTCGATCGCCCTGCGCCTCATGGGCGAATGGCCCGAGGCCGTCGCGTGCGAGGGGCAGTGCATCGTTCAACCGAAGATCGAAGATGCCGTCGCCGCGACGTTGAAGTTCGCGGGCAACCGGGTCGCTCGAATCGACGTGAGTTGGCACGACCCGGTGAAGGTGCGCGAGTTCAAAGTGTACGGCACGAAGAAGTGGGTGGTATTCGACGATCAAGTGCCCTGGGACCGCAAGGTGATGGTCCACGATCGCGGCTTCGACACGGATTCGGCCGGCAAAATCGCGATGCGCCAGGGCTCGTCCGTTCCGCTCGCCCTCGACCCGGTCGAACCGTTGGTCGTCGAAGCGAGACATTTCGTCGAGTGCATTCGAACCGGTGCCCGGCCCATTTCCGATGGCATCTCCGGCGCGGGCGTCGTCTCGGTGCTCGAGCACGGCGACCGCTCGTTGGCGCTGGGAAGGGCGGTGCCGATCCCGAAGCCGGACCTGATCGGCTCCTTTCGGGCCGTCGCCTAACGAATGAATTGGTTCCCTTGGGAATCGGAACGAAGGAGCCACCTACACCGTGCCCCGGGCCGTGTTCGTCACCAGTCATTACCTGGACTCCCGGCGCAAGGCCGGGTTCCACTGGCTGGCCGACGCCCTATGGCGATCCGGCTGGGACGTGCTCTTCTTCACCGAATCGATTAGCTGGCTGTCGTGGCTCAAAGGCGACATTCGCTTTGATTACCCCCTCTGGTCCGAAGCGAATCGACTCAAGTCGGTTCGCGACCGCCTGACGAGCTACGTCTGGCTCACGCCGTTTCATCCAATCAATCTGCGTCGCGACTTTCTGAATCGACGCACGGGCCGAATCATGGCTCAATACGGGCGTTTGCCGATTCGGAGCGGCGTGCTCGAACGGATCACGGCCGCCGATCTGATCGTCTTCGATAGCGATCACGGCCTATTCCTAACGGAGCGTTTTCGCAAACGGAATCGCCGCGCCCGGTTCGTCTATCGGGTCTCCGACGACTTGCCGATGATGGGGCATCATCCGGAAGTATTGCGAACGGAGCAGCGGGTCGCGCCGATCTTCGATCTCATCAGCACGCCGACAGAATACATTTTCCGCAAGTTCGCCGCTCGGTCGACGGCGAAGCTTCACCCGCACGGTCTGAACAAAGCGGTGTTCGACGCCGAATATCCTTCCCCGTTTCGCGGGCCCGGGCCGCACGCGGTGTTCGTCGGCCGACGCTACCTGGATGCCGACACGCTCGCGCGCTCGGCGCGCTTGTTCCCGGATTGGACGTTCCACATCTTCGGCGGGGCCGACATCGGGCCCGCGCCTTCAAACGTCGTCGCCTACGGCGAACGGCCGTTCGCCGAGACGGTGCCATATCTCAAGCACGCCGATGTTGGCTTGCAGATGCTCTCATACACGCCGGGGGCCGAGTGCCTGACGGATAGCTTGAAAATGCAGCAATACACGTATTGCCGCCTGCCGATCGTCGCCTCGGAGTTTTTGAAACACTCGCGTTCGCACGTCTGCTACTATCGACCGGGCGACGACGTTAGCATTCGCGAAGCGTTCCTGCAAGCACGGGCGTTCGACCGGGCCCAAGTGTCGCGCGGCGACGTGCGCTCGTGGGACGAGGTGAGCGAACTGATTCTCGACGCGAGCGGATTCAACCGTGACTAACGCAACAGTGCCTTCGTTCGGGTCGCCAGGCGCTTGGCGGCGATGATCGCACGGCGCTCGGCCGTTTCGCGGGCGACCTTCACGTAAGCCTCACCCAGGTCCGGGGCGTCGTCGGGAACGGCACCGTCCAGCGGCACTTCCACACCCTTCAGCATCGAGCCATCGGGCTTGCGGTAGCCGACGGTTTTGGCCAGTTCGAAGCCCTCGCGCGACCAACTCTCGAACGACGTATTGTTCGCGAGCGCGTCTTTGTCCGCGTCGGTCAGTTCGATCGCTCGAAGCCGATCGGCCACCTTCAATGCGGTCGCGTAGAGATCGCGTTGATGGCCCGGCGAATCGTTCGCGTAGTTCGAGTCCGTGCCGAGCAAATCGTCCCAGAAGGCGTGCAGTTTCCATTTCTTCGACCCGTCGCGGACTCCGAACTTGTTGCCGCCGAGGTCCCCCTTCTGAAAGGCCGGCGCGCTCGAGAAATACGAAACGTTGTGCAACGGCTGATGGATGTCGCCGACGAGGTGGAACACCCAACACAGGGCGACGGCCCGATCTTCCGGCGCGGCCGTGCGAGTCGTGACTTCGTTACAGCGATGCTTGAGCGCCGTCACGACATTCGGTAGGTCCGGGTTGATCAAAGTCTTGCCGGCGAAGAACCCCTCGTCGCCCGGTTCGATCAAGGCGATGTTGACGTAGTGATCCTCGCCGCGATGGAACTTGGTGACGCCGAGCCCGCGTTCGTCTTTCCGGCGTGGCCGAACGAAATCGGGCCAGACGGCCGACCGCAGCGCGGCCCACTGGGCCTCGCTGACATCGTCCGGTCGACCAGAATCGAGGTACAGTTGATAGTGCGGGTGTTTCTTCAACAACTCGAACAGTTTGAGTTGTTCGCGCTCGTCGAGTTGGTCGTAGGCGAGCTTGGCGATCGCCAGGTGGCCGACGCCATTCCAGGCGAAGGCGGCGCTCGGGGCCGCGAGAAACAAGAAGATGATGAGGCGTGTCATGGAGTTTGTCCAGGAAAATCGCGCGGGGCCCGATCAGGTATTGATCTTGTAGAGCGCCGCCACGAACAGGGCCGACGGGATCAGCCCAAACAGGCCGCCGAACCACGTGGCGGCAATTGGGATCAAGGCGATGATCAGGCCGATCGACCAGTGCCAATCGAAGTCGCGCGACAATTTGAAGACCAAGATTCCCAGCACAATTCCAATGATAATCATGGACTCGGGCCTCGCGGGTGCATCGGTTTCAAATCCGATTGAACTCCCATAGCCTTAGTTATTCGGCAGCCCCTGGAATCAAAGACCTCATGGCTGACTTGCTGCCAACGCGGGCCGAGTTGATCGCCCAGTTCCATCAAAAGCACGGTTCGCCCGAGGCCGTCGGCTGGGCACCCCGGCGACGCTTCCGGTTCGGCTACTCGTTCCCGGCGGACGTGTACGAAGCACTGGTGGCGAAGCTCGTCGTTCCAGGAACTTCGTGGCTCGATGTTGGCGGTGGGCATCAACTCTTTCCGGAAAACGCCCGACTTTCTCGCGACGTGGCGAGTCGATGTTCGCGGCTCGTGGCCGTCGACCCAAGCGATACGGTCCAGAAGAACGAGTTCGCGACCGAGCGGGTGCGGGCCTTTCTCGAAGATTACCGAACCGACGAGTCGTTCGACGTGGCGACGTTGCGGATGGTCGTCGAGCACGGAGAACGGCCGCGGGAAATTGTCGCCGCCCTGGGGCGACTGATAAAGCCGGGCGGGCTGGCTGTCGTGTTCACGGTGAACCTGTTCAGCCCGATCACGCTGGTGTCGCGGCTCGTGCCGTTTGGCCTACATCACCGGCTGAAACGACTGTTCTGGGGCGGGGCCGAGGAGGACACGTTTCCGGTCCACTATCGCATGAACACGCGGCGGGAACTGGGCCGACTGTTCCGCACCGCCGGCTTCGAGGAACGAGCGTTCGCCCGGCTCGACGACCTGTCGCTCTTCGGCAAATTCCGCTGGCCCGGGCTCGCCGAATTGCTCGCCTGGAAATGTTTCCGTACGTTCGGGGTCACTTATCCGGAGAACTGTTT
>JANLUE010000969.1:0-3381 GCA_031363325.1 Gemmataceae bacterium | reverse complement strand
CGTGAAGAAGCGGTTTACCAATTTGTCGTTTCGCGCGAGCGACCCGGTCGCCGAGCCGCCGGGCATCGGGCAGGTTCTGCACAAGCAAACGCTTGGCCGCCAGGTTGAGTGGCTCATTCAGGACGCGCCGAGCGATACGGTCGAGCGCGTGCGTCAGTTGGCGGGCGTGTCCGACCTCGAGGCGGGCGTGCCGGGACTGGAAGACATTTACGCGGCCGTGATGCGTCAAGCGGGCGTCGGCAACGCGGACGGAGAGCCGATATGATCGGGGCCATTTTCTGGAAGGAATGGCGCGAGCAACGAATCGTCGCGCTCGCGGTTCTGTCCTTTGGTGCGCTGTCGCTCGCGCTCACAGCCTTTCTCGCCGACCCGACGACCGGCGGGGGCCTGTCGAACCTCGGCGTCCGCGAAGTGATGCCGCTCGCGCTCGCGTATCTCGCGGGCACGGTCTGCGGGGCCATCCTGCTCGCCGACGAAAAGGAAGTTGGCACGCTCGAGTTCCTCGACACGTTGCCCGGCCAACGGCGTGGCCTCTGGTTCGGCAAACTCGTGTTCGGGCTGACGCTATCGATTGGCCAATCCGCCTTGATCGCCGGCCTGGCCGTCGCACTTGGAACGACCTCGACGCTGATCCCGGTCCCCGCCTACGCGGTGGGAGTCGTTCTGGTCGGCCTCGTGGCGTTCGCCTGGGGCTACTTCGGCGGGGCGCTCGCACGCTCGGTCCTCGGGGCCGTGTTCCTGGGCAGCACGGGTTTCTTCTTCGCGGCAATCCTCGTCGGCTTCCCGTTCGCCGCGCTGTTTGGGAACCGCATGTTTGTCCGGCCATTCGGTGCCCTTCAGGTTCTGACGTACGCGTTGTTGCTCATCGGGCTTGGCGTGATCGGGTCGGCCGCGTTGTTCTTGAAGCCCGACTTCGAGCGCGGCGTGCGGCCGGAATCGCGAGTGGAATTCGTCCGCCGCAAGTCGACGCGTCGGCCCTGGCTACCGGGTCTGCGCGCGGTCGTCTGGCTCTCGGCCCGGCAGGCCGTCTGGATCGGGCTGGCGGCCTGCGGGCTCGGGCTGTTGTCTGGGGCCGTTCAACTCGCTCCGGATGCTCAGCCCCTATTCGTTTGGCCGGTCGCCACGCTGACGTTGGGAGTCCTGGCCGGCGTCACGGTTCTCGGCGAGGAGCAGGCCCGCGGCGTTGCCCAGTTCTGGGCCGAGCGCCGATTGCCACTCGGCCGACTCTGGATGGCCAAGGTCATGTTCCACTTTGGAATTGCCGTGATCGCTTCGTTGCTGATGTTCGGCCTACTCGCACTGGCCAGCTCGTCCGACCCGTTTCGGACGCGGCTCGTCATGGAACTTCGGCCCGAACTGTTCCGCTTCCTGTTGTTCGGGCTCGTCTATGGGTTCGTCGTTGGGCAACTGGCCGGGATGGCGTTACGCAAGACGGTCGACGAGGGCCTGGTCGCGGTCGTCTCGGCCACGACGTTCGCCGGCCTGCAAATTCCCTCAATCCTCGGCGGCGGAGCCGGTTCGTGGCAGGTCTGGGGGCCGGCCATCTTGTTGCTACTGACCGCCCGCGCCTTGCTCTATCCGTGGGCGACCGGCCGGGTCGGCACGCGCGGGCCGACGCTCCGGGCCGCGTTCGGGGTCGGGGGGGCGATCCTGCTACTGCTAATCGGAATCAGTTATCGTGTGCTCGAAGTTCCCAACGTCCCAGACCGACTGGCCGCGTCCGGGTTCGAAGAACGAATCCCATCGTACGACGTGGACGAGGGCCGCCGCCTGACGCGCGGTGCCGTCTCGCAGTTCCGGGCCATGGCCGATTCGTCCCGAGCATTGGTGCCGAATCGCCCCGTCCTCGGCGGCTCGACGCGCGGGCCCGTCCTGGCCATGCCCGGCCCGACGCCGGACCCGCTCGACCTGATCGCCCGCCAGGGCTGGACCCGCGACTCCGACCTGCTTCGTCCCTGGCTCGACCGGGTTTTCTCCGGCGACTGGGTCAAGGTGCTCGACGACATTCCGAACAAACCCTTGGGCGCGTTCGACGATCCGCGGAATCAACACTTCCTCGACCCCCGGCCCGTCGAGGATTTGCGCGACTTGCAGACGATGACGATCACCTTGCGGGCTCGCGGCGCGCAACGTCAAATCGATGGCGACCCGGCGGAATACATTCGCCTGTTGCGGGGCGGGCTCGCGGCCGTTCGGACCGCTCGACACTTCGGCACCCGCGACGCCTCGGAAATTTCGCTGCGCTGCGAAGATGTTCTGCTCGCCGGCACCTTCGAATGGCTCGGCCGGCTGTCCGGCGATGCGCCCTTGCTTCGCAAAGTGCTCGTCGAATTGGACCGCCACGAACGCGAGATGCCCGTCGGGCTCGCCGACACGTTCTGGGCCGACCAGCTCGTCTTGCGTAGTTCGATGGACCAGATCGCGACATGGCTGCCACGGTTCCTCGCCCGGCGAACGCCGAACGGCGTCGAGACGACGAACGAAGGGGATCCGGAGAGCGCACTCGTCGGGTTCGCCTGGAGTGTGCCCTGGGAGCGGCTGCGTCGGGACCGCCTGTTGCGCGTCAATGCCGATGCGTCGATGCGCGTTGACTTGAACTGGTTGTCAAAATTGCACCTCGGCACGTTCTGGCCGGACCGCACGGCCCGACTCGAAAGCTTCGATCGCCGGGGATTGACGTTGCGTCGATTCGTTCGCCTGAAAACCGCGATTATTCTTTATCAGGAAGATCGCGGCGTGCCGGCCCAGGCGTTAACCGACCTCGTGCCGAGTTACCTCGACGCAGTCCCGGCCGACCCGTACACGACGGCCTCGTTCAAGTATCGCGTTTCCAAGGGCGAGGTGATCGATTCGAGCAGCCGCGACGTGCGTAGCGCCAGCATTCCGTACGTGACGGTCTCCGCCGCGATCGAGTCGATTGCCTATCCGTTCGGTGGACTGACCGGCCTCGTGATTCACGCGCCGCCCCATGTCCCGCCGCTTCGCGAAGGCCGAGACCAAGTTGAGATTCCACCCGGCACTGGAATTCTGTGGGTCACGGGCATCGACGGGAAAGACGATGGCGGCCAGCGGGCCGCCACGTCCGGCGAGAACACCCAGGCGGGCGAGGACTGGTTGATGCTTGTTCCAGTGCGACGAAAGTAGAACTACCCGCCGTGAACGGCGGTGCCCCATTCGCATTCGGCCGACGACACGGGCCAGTCCGTGATCGCGAGCGTTACCGTGAACGGCGGGCCGAATACGGCTACGCCGAAACCGCCGTGAACGGCGGTGCCCTTGGGATTCGGTCGCTGTCCGGTGCGAGCGCCGCCCGCCGAGAACGGCGGTGCCCCATTCGCATTCGGCCAACGACACGGGCCAGTCTGTGATCGCGTCCCCAGG
>JANLUE010000960.1:0-2909 GCA_031363325.1 Gemmataceae bacterium | reverse complement strand
GGGCCTGGTTGCGAAACTAGCCGAACACGAGGGCTGGGGTGAAATCATCGGTCCGCACGGCAGTGGTAAGTCCACCGCGCTTGCCACACTCATCCCCAAGCTGACTCAGGCGGGCTGGCAGTGCACATTAATCATCCCACGACTCTCCGGCGGTTCTTGGGGGACAGGTTTCCAACCTGTTCGAAGCGTTTCGTGCATTGGAGACGCTCTTTGCGGTTCCCGACAGGTTGAAAACCTGTCTCACGGAACCCTCGTACGAATGGCGGGCGTAACGAGAACCCCTCGCTACATCATTCGGCAATTCGCTCTACCGCAGTAGCGCGAGCGCCGCTTCGTGGAGCTTGCCGTTCGACCCGAGGCAGTCGGGCCGTTCCAGGTCGGGGCCGCCGTCCCAATCGGTGAATGTGCCGCCCGCTTCTTCGACGATGACTTTCAAGCCCGCCACGTCCCAAATGTGCACGCCGTAATCGACCATCAGGTCGCACGACCCCTGGGCCAACAACGTGAACCCGTAGTAGTCGCCGAAGCCCCGGGCGCGATCGACGCCACGCAAGACGTTCAGGAATTGCTGTTCCTTGCCGGCCTTCTGGAAGTATTGCACCCCCGAGTAGCACGCCAGTGCTTGGTCGAGTGTCGCCACGTCGGAAACTTGGACAAGTCGATCGTTCTTGAACGTGCCTTCGCCGCGCAGGGCCCGGAAGAAATGTCCGTCAGCCGGCGAGAACGCGACCCCCGCGATCATCTCGCCGCGAAATTCGAGACCGACGAGCGTCGCCCAGTGGGGAATGTTGCGCACGAACGAACGCGTGCCGTCGATCGGGTCGATGATCCAGCGATAGCCCGTCGAGCTTTCCGACGTGCCAAACTCTTCGCCAAGGAAGCCGTCGCCCGGGAATTTGGCCGTGATCCGTTCGCGGAGGGCCTGTTCCGCATTCCGATCGGCGATGGTGACGGGGCTCTGATCCTGTTTCCATTCGACGGCCACGCCGCGATCGAAGTACTCGAGCGCGACGAGCCCGGCCGCCCGCGCGGCCTCGACCATGACTTCGTATCGAGCCCGCCATTCGGGGTTCATGCATCGAATCCTTTGCGACAAATCGGCGCGAACAACAGCACAGAACGTGGATCGGTCGGTCGGCGGCCTCGCCGAGCTTCGGGCTCCGCCGACCGACCGATCCACGCCCCATTCGTTGTCAATGAACCGCAATCGCCCTCGGTGACCTTTGTCCCTTGGCGAGGTTCAAATCGTTGGCCGACCCGTTCGATGTGGTCGAATCCGACGGGGCCGCGGTCGTAATGTGTTGGCTCGAGTGACACCAACCGGTCAACCGATCCCACACGCCATTCACGATCTCTTCGGAATCTTCGTCGACGCCAGCGCTGCGGAGTTCGCGGAGCAACTCTTCCAGTGCCCCTTCGAGTTCCTGACGAGAATGCCCGTCCGCAGCCAGTTGTTCGACTTCGCGATGGAGCGCCATCGCCTCGCCGCTGGCCCAAGCCAATTTTACTCGTTCGACAGCGAATGCCATGTTCATCTCTTTTCTGTCAACCGAGCACTCGAATCCAATGGGCTCGAGTCCCGGCCAACGCTTGCTCCAATTCATGCAGAGTAGTTGGCACTTTCGCACCGACAACACCATGGGTGGGCTTGTCTTGGACGAATTCAAGTAAAGAGCCGTATCGAGTTCCCACACCGGATCCTTTCCCGCTCCGCCGAGTAACTGGGGCGGTCGTCGGTTCCTTGGCAAGTGCGCCGGTTCATGCGGCGCGGCAGACATTCCTTCGCCGGGACTGACGATTTCGTCCGGCAACGCCACCCCAACATCATTATGCGGCAACCAATCGAGAGTGCGAACCCCAAGTTGACGTGCCGACCTGTCCACCTTCGGTAAGCCGTCGTCGTCCGGAGTCATCGCCCGATAAATCTTCACGCCCGGCTCCAAGCCAATCCGGTCCGAGACGAGTTGTCAAACAACATCGGCCCGTCTTGCGGACGGGCCGACGCGCGACACGCATTCGCGAACAATTAGCTCTTCTTCTCGGCGACCAACGGCTTGTCGGAGGTCTTCAGTTCGGTCGTCTGGTCCTGGCTCAGGGTCACTTCGGTGGTCGTGCCGCCGATGTCCAGGACCAGCGTGCCGGTCATTTTCACGGAGACGTTCGCCGAGTCGATTCGGCCGGTCTTCGTGTTGAACTTCACGGTGCCCTTGTTCGACTTGCCGTCGTTGGTTTGCTCGATCTTGCCGGACTTGATCTTGAACGGCAGGCCTTCGCCGCCCGGATCGGCCGTCGGGGCCGTGTAGGCCAGGGTCACGGACACATCGATGTCGGCCACGTCGCCGGTGATTCCGTTGTACGTGTACGTGTAAGTGTTGTCGTAGGTGCCCAACGGCCCGAGCGCCAGCTTCACCTTGCGGTCCCACTTGTCGCCGACCTTCTTCTTTTCCTTCGGCGTGACGCCGAACGTCGGGTCGGCCATTTGCTTCATGGCCTCTTCGCCGAGGATGCGGCCGAGCAACGCTTCGAGTTGCTTGTTCGTCGCGGTGAGCTTCTTGACGAACTCATCGCGGCCATCGATCTTCTCGACCGCCATGTCCTTGCCGATCGTGAGCGTGAACGTCGAGCCCTTGATCGCCTTGAAGAACTCGGTCAGGGCCGTGTTCGTGCCGGCCGTCGCGGCTTCGTTGCTCGAGTCGTAGTTCACCGGGTTGCCGGCGATATCGATCGTCATCTTGACGCCATCGATCGTCTGGCGGACGACCCACTTGTCGCCTTCTTGCTTCAACGGTTCGAACTTGAAGAAGAACGTTTGGCTCTGATTCTGGCCGACATCGAGGCCCTGAACTTTGATGTTCTGGATCGTCGACGTCTTCATTTCCTGGTAGAAGGGCACGTCCTTGGTGAACTTC
>JANLUE010000895.1:0-1324 GCA_031363325.1 Gemmataceae bacterium | reverse complement strand
ATCGCGCCCGCCCACTTCGTCCCGGCCGGCGCGGCGCTGACCCGCTGCGTCGGCGGCAGTTCAACTCCCGCCGACCGATACTCGCGCGTGATCCGTTCGACCGCCCCGTGCAGGTAGATCGGCCCAATCGCCGGGTCGAGGCCAGCGAGCAGTCGCTGGGCCTTGCCTAACGAGTACCCGTACAACTTGCACGCCCGCCCGGTGGCCGCCGTCGCCCGCCACCAGGAGTTGATTTCGGCATAGATCGATTCGGACGACGCCCAGCGATAGACGGGCAAGCCAAACGTCGATTCGGTGATCAGGCCGTGACAGCGGACCGGTTCCCAGGGTGCGCAGGTCGGGTCGTGTTCGAGTTTGTAGTCCCCGGTCACGCACCAGATTTGGCCATGATGTTCGATTCGTACCTGGGCCGACCCGAAGATATGGCCCGCCGGATGCAGGGAAACCTGGACGCCATTGTGTTTGACGACTTGGCCGTATTCCATTCCATCGATAATCGCATCGGCCCCGATGCGAGCCTGCAAAACGTTCTTGCCGATCGCGGCCGTGAGGTAGCGCTTGGAGCCCGAGCGCGCGTGGTCGGCGTGGGCGTGCGTGATGACCGCGCGATCCACTGGCCGCCAGGGATCGATGTAGAAATCGCCCGGTGGGCAGTAGAGCCCGGAATCCGTGAGTGCGACGAGCGGGATGGCCACGCCCTATCATAGGGCGACGTTCGTGTCCCCCGCCCCAAGGATTCGCGATGCCGATCGAAGTTTGGCTGATGGGTGCCCTGGCCGCCGCCGTGTTCGCAATCGTCGTCCTCTGGCGAAAGCGCTTCGTGTTTCGGCGACGCCGAGCGGATGGAACGACGGAGATCGTGAAGGAAGACGTTTAGTCAGGCGCTGGCGTGGTCCTCGGGCAAGGCGACGCGACTGAGAAAGTACGCGAAGCGGGTGCTCAGGTGTTCGAGGTACGGGCTGACGAGTACGGCCCGGCGAGTCACCAGCCCGAGTTCGATTCGGCGATACACTTCGTCCGTGGGCAGGGTGAAGTACCGCTTGAAGTCGATTCCAAGCTCCGGCAAGCCGACTTGATGCGCATCGCACGAAGGATCGACGACCTGGAGAAAGTGGTAGCGCTCGTCCTTGTTGAGCTTGATGCGGTCCCAGATTTTGGGGTTCATGCCTTCGGAGCCATAAAGTTCCAATGCCGTGGAAACTTCGCCAAACAAAGCGTTCGGAAGTTGGTACTTGTTTAGCGCCCCTGGACGCCGGGTGGGGAAATCCGCATAACGCTTGCAGCTGACACGGTTGTCCGTCGCGAGGGAGCGCGTGATTGGGCC
>JANLUE010000095.1:0-6476 GCA_031363325.1 Gemmataceae bacterium | reverse complement strand
ATCGCCATGGACAAGTTTTCCGAAGAAGCTTACCAATTCGTCAGCGGGCCAGCCGCCCGCCGGGCGTTCGACATCTCGAAGGAAGACATCCGCCTCCGCGATCAGTACGGCCAACACCCCTGGGGTCAAAGCACGCTGCTCGCCCGCCGATTGTCCGAAGCCGGCTCGACGTTCACGACCGTCCATCTTGGTGGTTGGGACCATCACTGGGACCTCAAGAAGAGTTACACGGACCTGTTGCCGATCGTGGACAGCCTGGTTTCGACGCTGTTCATCGACCTCGACGAACGGGGCCTGTTGGACGAAACGCTCGTGGTTCTGTGCGGCGAATTCAGCCGCACGCCGCGCATGAATGACGGTGGCAACGGCGGAGCCCCGATGTCGCAGGGGACGCCGGGCCGCGACCACTGGGGCAACTCGATGTTCTGCCTCATGGGTGGTGGCGGCGTGAAGGGCGGCATGCTCATCGGCTCGACCGACAAACTCGGCGAGCGCCCGAAGGACCGCCCCCTGACCCCGTGCAACGTTCACGCGACGATCTACGAAGTCCTCGGCATCGACCCGAAACTGCAAGTCCTCGACCCGAGCGGCCGGCCGGTCAACGTGCTCGAAGACCCGACGCCCATTCGGGAACTGCTGTGAGTTTTGGCGTCAGGCACCGGCCAGTTGTTCGAGCGGTTCGATGGCGAACTGAAGGACTCGCTGGCCGGTGTGGTTCCATGTCAAGTTCGTGACCGAGTCAAAATCGGACCTTGACATCCGCTTTGAGTCGGCTATCCTCTTGAAACCGGATACTGGTATCCGTTTTAAGGAGCCGACTCGTGACCCATGTCGATGAACCCCAACTCGAATCCAATCTGGCCACCCGATTCGCGTACCTCGCCGAGTTCATGGGCTTCGGCCCGGACGACGTCGCGGCGATCCACGCGGCCGCTCCGGCCCTCGGACCGATTGTGCCGGCGCTCGTCGACGCGGTCTACGCCAAGCTCTATCAGTACGACGCGACCTGGCGGCACTTCGTGCCGCGCCAGTCCGGGTACGAGGGGGCCGTTCCGCAATCGCTCGCCGAGGTCACTCCCGATCACGAGATGATCAAGTTTCGCAAAGCCCACCTCACGCGGTACTTGGTGACGCTCGTCTCGAAGCCGTATGACGGCAAGATGGTCGAGTACCTCGACATGGTCGGCAAGATTCACACGGCGAAGGCGGGGTCGAAGGAAATTGTCGTCCCCCTGGTGCAAATGAACGCGTTGCTCGGCTTCGTGTCCGACGCGTTGACGGCCACCATCCTCGGCCTGAACCTCGATCGCGCGACGGAGGCGCGAACCCTGCGGGCTTTTGGCAAACTCCTGTGGCTGCAGAACGACCTGATCGGGCGACACTATGGGGGGTGATCAAGGGAGGTCGTACAGCGTAATTGTTCGTTCGGAATGAACGAATATCGATTGACCGGATGGATGTACAAGGATTTTTTGTGGCATCGCGCCGAGGCCCTGGAGGCGATTCACGATTTTCAGAGTGCTTTCATCCCAAATGCAAACCGTGCCCTCCATTCCAATGGTAACGAAGCCGCGACCATTCGGGAGGAACGCGGCGTCGGATACGGCGACTGGTTTGTTCGCGTACGAGTGAATGACTTCGGTGTGTTTCACTTTGCCACCCTGCCAAATGGTCACTCGCCCATCGTCCGTACCGACGACGACAAGTTTGCCGTCTTCGGAGAGGGCCATCGCTTGACCGATGGGAAGATCGAGCTTCGCCGGTTCCTCCAGGCGCTGTTCTCCGGTTCCCGCACCCTTCGGGGCGAAGACGGCTCCGTAGCCGCCACCCCAGCGTGCGGCAAAGGTCAGCCCATCCGCTGAAAAAGCGAACTGCGTCAAGGGACCGGACGCCTTTGGTGGCGAGATGATCGGCTTGACTTCTTTCGTGAGGACATCGACGCGCTTCGTGCCGCGTTCGGTGATCAGAATGAACGACTTGGCATCCGGAGTGACGACGAGCGAGCGAGCCGATCCCGTCAACGCGGGAAACTCATTCACTTTCTCCAAGGTGTCGGCGTCCAGGACACGGACGCCAATCCTCGGGCCATGAATGAAGATCTTGTCGCGTGCGCGCACGAGCCCAGAGAGTTGCGTGTCGCCGGATGGCACCTCGCGCAAGTACAGAAGTCGATCGCCGGAATACACGTAGACACGGCCATTCGGATACGCCATGACGAGTTTCTGCCCGTCTCCCGTGTAGGCCATGCCAACGGGCATTGAGAACGGGCTGCCGCGATGGATTCGCCCCAATCGGCTGGGGCCGATTTGCCGTCCTTCGGGTCGACGAGCCAATGCCGACACGTCCATCTGATGGACGATCGTGTTTCCCACTTCGTCCTGGGCAATCAAGAGCGACGCGTTCGGAAAGCACCAGTATCGTAGCGCCGAAGGAACACGCGCGTCGAGAACACGTCCGCCGATCGTTTCAACGACGATTTGAGACCCTTCCGCTACCAGCAAGAGTTCCGGGCTCAACGGCACGCCACTCTCGAAGGAAGCGGCCATGTCGCGATCCAGTTCGCGAGTGAACTTCCCGGTCGCGGCATCCCAATATCGAACCCGGCTGCCCGCTCCGACACCCACGATTTGCTTGGAGTCCGGAGTGAACGCGAAGCGCACGATGCCTTCGGATGCCTCGAGATATGGGCTGACGGCCTTGGTAGCGGTTTCCCAGATTCGAGCCCCCATCGTGTTTTGGCCGTACCCGAGCACGCGTTGGCCGTCCGGACTTGGAACGAAGTGAATCCGTGTCCTTGGACCCGTGGTTGGCGAACTTGACGGCATCGATCCGGGCACGACCTTGCCGGAGTCGACTTCATACACAAACGAATCCGTATCGGTACCGACGATCACCCAGGGACTGTTCGCGATCGATTTGAGTTCCATGACGGTATGGTTCGGCGGGACGGTGAAGTCCGGGCCATTTTGTTTCTTGGCCAGGTCGCGCCAATGCGTTCGAGGTTTTCGACGATCGAGCGTTTGGTCGGTCACGACGATCTTGGTTCCGGGGCCAAAGCAGGCTGCGACGAAGGTGTGCCCCTTGTCCGCCTTGTAGTTATCGATTTCAGCCAACGTCTTGGCGTCGCGGATGACAATCTTGGTGTCTCTCAGGGTCATCAATCGGTCGCCGTCCGGGCTAATCGAAATGCTCGCGTTGAGGGGTACATCGAGTTCGCCGAGGAGCTTGAAGCCGGGCCCGGCGGCACCGGGCGGCGAGTCTTTCTTCGCGACGGCGCCCGAGTCCGGTATCCCAAGGATGTTCGCTGGCCCGTCGTCCCTCGATACGATCGCGTGCCGAGCCATCGTTGTCACGGCGAGCGCGACGCGCGCCGACGGCGGCTGCTGCAGCGGCATTCGCTTCGATCCGCCGGTCGGCTGGAAAAACACGATCTCCGATCCGTCCGTCACCGCGTAAATCTGATCGCTGGCGAGGACGAGCGACGACACGTCGGCGGTGAATTTGATCGGCTTGCGGGCGACATCCCGGCCGTCGAACATCGTCCACACCTTGAGGGTGCGTCCCGTGCCAGCCGCCACGCCAAAACCGTCGCGGGTGACGCACAGGGCCGTCGCCGTGAAGTTGGTCGCCAGTGTGCGAGCACGACCGTCGTCGAGCGACCACAGTTCGACAATGTCGTTGTGCGCGGCGAGGGCCAGCGGCCGCGCGAAATCGAACGCCAGGTGCTCGGCCCGGAGGCCGGGCGATCGGCGCAACTCGTCGCCGCGCTCGATGCCGAATTCCGCATAGCCCACGTCGGTGCCGGACACGGCTACGCGCTCGCCGTCGGGTGTTACCACGAGCGCCGTGATGGGCCCGCCGAACCGGTGCGACCAGACTTCGTTCGCCCGACCCCGCGTGTTCCAACATCGGACCCAGTGATCGGCACCGGCCGTGATTACGTGTTTGGTGTCCGTTGTCGCCGCCACGCGCGCGAAGTCCCCGCCCGAAATCAGCTTTTCCGTGGACCCCGTCTGCAGATTGACTCGAATCACTTCCGTTTTCGACGCGTGGAGAACGTGAAGTCCGTCCGGGCAGAACCAAACGCCCTCGGTGCCCCATTTCTTTGACTCGAGTGCCTTCAATACCCCACTACCGAGCTTGGCGGAAAGGGCGGGCGTCAACTCGCACACCACGTCGGCCGGCGATCCCAGTGGGATCGCCTTCCACTTGCCCTTCGCGATCGGTCGATCCGGTTCCTTCTTTGGTTTGACGATCGGAACTTTGCCCGGTTCGTCGATTGGTTTGATCTTTGGTTCACCTTCAATCGGTGGCTTGAGCGGGTCACTCTTGCCAATGTCCGCGACGAGTGGCGGCGGCTCCTTCAACTCCGTCGAATTCGTTCCCTTGCCCCGGCTCAACATCACGCCGCCGATGATCGCGCCCACAACCAAAATCGCCGCGCCTATAGCCAGCGCCGGCACGAGCGACGATTTCTTCTGCTTGCGGCGGTAGCTCGGCGAATAGGACTCGTCCGAGCCGCCGAGGTCGGCGAACTCGTTCGCCTGTTCGGGGATGAAAAGTTGGGCCTGGGCGGCTTTGCGCACGGCCCGGCTCGCCACGCCGATGCGCTCGGCCGCTCGGGCCAGCACCGTGTCGTTGACGGCGGCCGCCTTGTCGCCGATCAGGACCTCATCGACCCAGGGGGCGAGCGCGAGGGGTTGCGTCGTCGAATCGACGACCAGGGCGACAAGGTTCGTCACGGTCGGGTCGTCGAGCGCCCACAAGGCTTTCCACACAGGGGCCTTCGCCGGATCGGCGAAGTCCGGTTCGCGGAAGAGCAGGTTGTCGCCGTTGTCGAACTGGTCCCAGAGCTTCTTGCCGGCGACGGCCGTCGCCCGCAACGCGCAGGCGATCGCCAGATGCGGAAATCGATCGACGTCGGCCGAGTAGATTCGATCGCGCAACCGGCCGGGGTGCTGATAGGCCGGGTGCCCGACTTCGCCGGACGGTTTACCCGCGAGCGACGGAATCCACATGCCGTCGTAATCGATCAGCTTGAGTCCGAGTTTGTTCGCCGACGAGCCGGGGACGAGCAACACGTTCCCGTGTTGCAAATCGGCGTGGGCGATGTTCGCGTCGCGGAGTCGCTTGCTGAGCCGAACCCACAGGCCGAGCAGGGCACGCAGATACTCGGGTTTGTCCGCGTTCTGGCGGACGAATTCGTTGAGCGTGAAGCCTTCGACCCACTCCATCTTCAACAGCGGGTACCAGATGCCTTTGATGCGAACGCCCTTCTCCTGGAACTCGAAGCCGACGGTGAAGGGCAACTTGGCCTGCCGTAGAACGGCATCGATCTTGAGGTAGCGTTCCTGAAGCCCCTGGACCTGGCGGGTGAAGAGCTTGACGGCCCACATGGTCCCACCTGCGCCGCGCATTTGATACACGTCCGCGAAGTTGCCAGAGCGCGGCAGGGGCAGGCCCATCGGGCCGGGCACGACTTCGCCGCCCTTCAAGTCGGGGTCGAAGAAGCTCGTGGCGGGGGATTGAACCGCTTCGTTGTAATCCTGGGAGAGGGGCCATCCCATGTTGGAACTCCGGGGTCGATCAGGGTCGCTTACCGTATTCGACGATGCCGAGGGCCACATCGTCGTTCTTCAATCGACCGGCCGTTCGGGCCGCGTCGATCCAGGCGGCGAACGCCGCCCCGTCCGTCAGATTCAACACCTCGGGGCCCGCAAACGCCCCGCCTTCGGCCGACGCGATCAAACATTGCGACAGTGCGTCGGTCGCCATCAGAAGTCGGTCGCCAGGCTGAAGGTCGCCCATGCCGAACTCCCACATCGGCTCCTCGCCCCACGAGCGCACGAGTGGCGGCGAACCGCTGAAGGCGTCGCTGCGATCCAACGGAAAGGCCGATTCGATCGCGCCGTCGCGGACCACGATCAGGCACGCGTCGCCGGCCGCGAGGGCCGTCCAGCGCAGCGAGTTCTTGCCGGACCGTGCAATCGTCACGCCGAGAAACGTGGCGTGCGCTCCGAGCGCGTATTTGTCCTCGGCATACCAGGCGACCGCCTGACTCGAAACCTGTTCCTGCCACTTGGCTCGCGGCTCGACCAGCCAGTTTTCGGTGGCGCCGGTGTGGACGAAGGCGGCCGTCAAGTGTTTGGCCCATTCGCCGGCCGCGTAACTCTCGGACGCTCCGTCGGCAATGGCGAATCGGCCGCTCGCCGGGTCGGCGGCGATCGCGTCTTCGCATTCGGCGACGGCGTTCCCGCGCTTGGGGAGCAGGAAGGGCCGCCACGATAGGCCAGCAGCGGGCATATGGCTACTAGTTTACAGGATGGGCCGCCCGAGCGAAGCGAACGTCGGAGCCGGCCGCCAACTCGGCGGCAAATCAAGATCTTCACATTTTTGGGACATCTTGGAACGCCTCATGCCGGAAGTTCTTTGGAGATCGGCCGCGAGCCCCGGCCAATGGCTTCGAGGCCGGGGTT
>JANLUE010000849.1:0-1791 GCA_031363325.1 Gemmataceae bacterium | reverse complement strand
CCGGACTTCGAGGAAATCGAACGGCTCGGCATCTCGGCCGGCATTCTCAAGGGGACGGCCCATTTCGAGGACTATGCCGACAGTTCGTTCGTCCCGGACGAAATCGCCATCAAGCCCTACGCCTGGGAGGCACCGTGAACGCGGCCGTCAGCGAGCCGGCGACGCCTTCGATCGTGGCATTGCCACGTCGTGGGGCCGACGCCTATTTGCTGCCGATTGGTGCCACTCTCGGATTCGTCGCGATTTGGGAGGCGATCGTTCGCATTTCCGGAAGCGAATTGTTCCCGTCGCCGGTCGATGTTGGGAGAGGACTTGTTGAACTGATTCGCCAGGGCCTATTGTTGAAGTACATTGTCGCTTCGCTCTTCCGCGTCACCTGGGGGTTCGCGCTCGCCGTCCTGATCGGCGTGCCGAGTGGCCTCCTGCTGGGTTGGTTCAGCCGGGCGCGAATGGCGTTCAATCCACACATTCAGGCATTGCGACAGATCTCGCCGATCGCGTGGATCCCGGTCGCGATCCTTTGGTTCGGCGTCTCGGAATTGGCCCCGGTGTTCTTGATCTTCCTCGCGAGTGTGTTCCCGATCACCACCTCGACGATGGCGGCCGTCCAGGGGGTTCAATCCGTGCACCTACGGGCGGCGCAGAACTTCGGGCTCACCGGGCCACGCCTGTTCGCCCGCGTGATCTTCCCGGCCACGTTGCCGCAGATCATCACCGGATTGCGAATCGCCCTCGGGATCGCGTGGTTGGTCGTGGTCGCGGCCGAGATGATTGCCGTGAACTCGGGGCTCGGCTACTTGATCGTCGACTCCCGTAACGCGGGCAAACGGTACGATCTGGTCGTTGCGGGAATGGCCGTGATCGGCTTGATCGGTTGGCTCCTGGACATGTTGATGCGGCAACTCGAACACTTTCCCGCCGTCCGTTGGGCCTATGGGGCCCGGTCATGAGCGAGCCGTCGGCCGTCTCGGTCCGCGACGTCTGGCTGACGTTCCCCGGCCGTCGGCCCGGCGAAACGATGTCCGTTCTCGAAGGCATCAACGTCGAGATCAATCGCGGCGAATTCGTGTGCCTCGTCGGCCCGTCCGGTTGCGGCAAGACCACGCTCCTCAACATCATCGGCGGGTTCCTGACGGCCACGCGCGGGCACGTCCTGGCCGAAGGCGAACCGGTGCACGGGCCCGATCCTCGGCGCGTGTTCATCTTCCAGGAGGGGGGCGTTTTCCCGTGGCTCACGGTGCGTGAGAACGTGGGCTTCGGACTCGGCAAGCGGGGCCGGGAGGAACGCGACCGCCTCGTCCATCATTACATCGGCATGGTCGGCCTGACGGGTTTCGAAGGCGCGTACCCGCGTGAACTGTCGGGCGGCATGCGGCAACGCGTCGAGATCGCCCGGGCCCTCGCCCCCGGCCCGGCCGCCATCTACATGGACGAACCGTTCGGCGCCCTCGACTATTTCACGCGAACGAAGATGCGGGCGGACCTGTTGAAGATCTGGGAACGCGAACGAACCACGGTCGTCTTCGTGACCCACGAAATCGACGAAGCGATCCAACTGGCCGATCGCGTCGTCGTGTTCGGCCGGCGCCCCGCCTCGATCCGCCTGATCGTGCCGATCGAGTTGCCCCGCCCCCGCGACCCAGACGCGCCGGCGTATCTCGAAACGCGGGCCCGCATCCTCGACGCGATGGGCATCGGCCCGTTCGCGGGCTCATCGGACGATTGACACGCGCACGTCGATCACGACCGATCGTTATGTCGAAGTCGACGTTTCTTGGCTTCAATTGGGCG
>JANLUE010000845.1:0-1078 GCA_031363325.1 Gemmataceae bacterium | reverse complement strand
CGATCGCTTCGCTCGTCATTTCTTCAGATGCTCCGCCAGGAACTCGAGTGTCGCCCGCGTGGTTTGAATCCCCGCTCCTCCCTGCCAGCCGTGTGCCTCGTCCGGAACTTCGACCAGTTTCGTCGGCACGCTCACGTCCTTGAGCTTGTTCGCCAGCAACCGCGATTGTTCGATCGGCACGATCCAATCTTTCGTGCCGTGGAAGATCAGGAACGGCGGCGCTCCCTTGGCCACGTATTTCACCGGCGACGCTTTCTCGTGCGCCTCCGGCTTCTCGCCGAACTTCGCGCCGATCAATGGGCCGAGCATCGAGCGCTGGGCCGACTCGTCTTTGGCGAAACCCGGTAGATCCGTTGGGCCGAAGTAATCGACGACGCATTGCACCTTGCTCGATTCGCCGGCGTGTTCCGTGCCTTCAAACCCGGCCGTCGAATCGGTGAGGCCGAGCAAACAGACGAGATGCCCGCCGGCCGAGTAGCCCAGGGCCGCGAAGCGATCTTTGTCGATTTGAAAAGATTCGGCGTGCTTGCGCAGGAACCGCACGGCCGTCTTGCAATCCTCGATCTGCGCCGGGAACACGTGGTCCGGAGCGAGCCGATAACCCACGCTCGCGGCCACGTAGCCGCGCTCGGCGAGCAACTCGATCCACGACCGCAGGTCCTTCTTGTTGCCCATTCGCCAGCCGCCGCCATGTACGCAGACGACGACCGGGAACGGCCCCTTCCCTTCGGCCGGCCGGGCGAGGTCGAGCTTGAGTTCGCGCTCACCGACCTTGCCGTAGACCACATCCGTGGCGACCTTCGGAGCGGCGAACGTGGGCGTTACGCACAGGAGCGACCAAACGAAACAACGCATTCGCATGGGTTACTGCTCCGTCGTGAATCGATCGAAGAGCCCGTCGAGCAGGCCCTGATAGTAAGCTTCCTGCTCGACCGTGATGGCCGGCAACGGGGCGGTCAGTCGCAAGGCGGCCGCGGTCAACGTCAGCCGCGTCCGCAGGTCTTTCCACAATTGACCGAGGCCGAGGACGGCCAATTCGATTTCCTCACGCGGTCGATCGACGTGGTCGAGGAAGACC
>JANLUE010000806.1:0-2176 GCA_031363325.1 Gemmataceae bacterium | reverse complement strand
GCCGATGGATTGTGGTCGGCGGGGGCTTCGACAATCCACCCGCGCCGTGGGCCATTCTCGATGCGGCGAACGGCGCATCGATCGGCACGGTCACCGTTGCGGGCGACCCAATCGACGACACGCGGCCGCGGCAACGCCCCTCGAGTCCGCCATACACAACCCGGTTCGCGGTCTCGGCCGATGGGCTTCGCTTGATTTCCAGCCACTACGACGGATCGACGCGCGTCTGGGAAACGTCAACCTGGAAGCAAGTTGGTCGACTCGAGACGCATCGGCGCATGACGGGCGTCGTCGCACTGTCACCGGACGGCAAATGGCTGGCGGCCGCCAATCAAGCGAACGCGGCCATCTGGGAACTCAGCTCGGGCAAAAAGGTCGTTGATTTTACCGGTCAACATTCCAACATCACTCAGGTCGCGTTCACGTTCGATGGCAAAGGCCTGTTGACGAACGCGGATCTTTCCCCGGTGTTGTGGGACTTGCGGCCGAAGGACATCACCAAGCTCGATGGCACGGACGACGCCCGCTGGGAACTGCTGAAGTCGGACGATGGCGCGGCCGTCTACCGGTTGCAGTGGGCATTGATCCAGGAATCGAAGTTGGCCGTCGAGCTGGCGAGCAAGCGAATCCAACCCGCCGATTGGGCGATGGATCGCGCGACCGTCGAGAAGTGGGTGAACGACCTGGACAGCGCCCGATTCGCGGTCCGGGAAAAGGCCGAGAAGGATGTGCTGGCGGCCGGCGTTAAAGTGCCGCTGGCGTGGCTTCGGCAAGGGTTGACGGCCGCCCCATCGGAAGAAGCGCGCACGCGACTCGCGCGCGTCATCACCAAGCGCGAAAGCGAACCCGACCGCGAGGCGATTCGCCTGGGCCGATTGACGCAAATCCTCGAACGAGCCGGCACGGCCGAAGCAAAAGAACTCCTGAAGAAATGGGCGACCGGGACGGAAGGAACGCTGCCCCAGGTCGAAGCGAAGGGAGCGCTGGCCCGCGTGAGGTAAGTGGAAACCGAACGCCCGCAGCCAATTCATCGAACGACGTACGCTCGCTCCAGTCCCCGGAGATATGTCTCCTCCGTGCGCTCCGCCAGGAACTCGCGGACGTCGAAATCATTTAACGTCCCATTCGCATGTGTTGATTCGATGGCCGCCAGTTGCTCCGCCAACGTTTCGGGCTGGTCGGGGCGGAAGCGAAAGCCCATGCCGGCATCCAAAACGACCTCGCGCATGCCGCCGTAGTCCGCGACCAGGGCGTTCGTGCCGACCGAGAACGCCTCTTGCGCGACCAGGGGGTACGTCTCAAAAAGTAGCGACGGGACGACGACGACATGCGCCCCGGCGATCAGGGCCACCGTTTCCGCGTGCGTGCGCCGGCCCAGAAACTCGACGCGGCTCGACAATCCCCGTTCGCGCGCGAGCGCTTCGCAGGCCGGTCGATCGGCACCGTCGCCCACGATGACGAATCGACCCGCGAACGACTTGGGCAAGATCTCGAGGAACCGTCGCAGGCCCTTCTCGGGCTCGGCCCGGCCGGCGAACAGGAGCGTCAGTTCCTTTGGCCGAACCGGCTGCGGACCGATTGGCCTGGGCGGGCTCGGGTTGGGCAAATGGGTCGCGGGCAGGCCGACACGGACCACGAGGTCGCGCAGGAATCGGCAGGTGCACAGGACTTCGTCGATGATGCGGCGGCGATCGTGCAAGCGATAGTGCCAGACATGTTGGGCCAGTTTCAACATCGAGTAGGAACGACCGCGATGGTCCCAGCGCCGCGACAACAGATAGCGCCACGATTGCAGGCGATTGACATCGGCGAGGCGTGGGCCGCGGTGAAACCAGTTGCCCCCGGAGTTCGGGCAGACGAGGTGATAGTCGTGAGCCGTCGCCACGACGCGGGCCCCGGTCCGCCGCTTGTAGTCGGCCAGGTCCGGCAGAATCCCCGGCGACAACAAATGATAGAAGTTGTGGAGATGGACAACGCTCGGCTGAAACTCGGCGAGCAAATCGCGGAGCGCCCGCCGGGCGATTGGGTTGTTCATGTAGCGACGCGGCGTGAGGCGTGGATCGGGCAGGTCCGCCTTGGAGAAGGTGCGAACGGACCAGCCGGCCGCGCTCAGAAGTTGGACGGTGCGCGACATGAGGACTTCGGCCCCGCCGAGGGCGTCCGGCGCGTAGTCGTT
>JANLUE010000079.1:0-1686 GCA_031363325.1 Gemmataceae bacterium | reverse complement strand
GCGCGCGAGCGGTGCGTCATGCCGACGAGTTCCAGAAGTTCGTCGGCCTTGCGCGTTCGAGCCGATGGCTTCAACGTGCCCTCGAACATCGGAACCTGCACGTTTTCCCGACTCGTCAGGGCCGGGAGCAGAAAGAAAGATTGAAACACAAAGCCGATCTGCCGAGCCCGGAACCGGTCGAGGTCGCCGCGCGACGAAAGGGCTTCGCCCTGAAAGTACACTTCCCCCGCGTCGGGTCGATCGAGTGCGCCGAGCACGTTGAGCAACGTTGACTTGCCGCACCCCGACGGGCCGGTGATCGCGGCATACTCGCGGGGCCGCACGCCGAGCGTCACGCCGTTGAGCGCTCGCACCTGGCCGTCCGGGTACTGTTTGCGAATGTCCGAGGCGAGCAGGAGGTAATCGCTATTCATGGCGAATCGCCTCCGTGGGCAGAAGTCGAGCGGCCCGAATCGCGGGATACGCCCCGCCGACGAGTGCGATCAACAACGCGAGGCCAGCTCCCTGGACGATCACGCCCACAGCAATGCCGCCTGCGATGAAGCCATTGACTTGCGGTGTGAGGCTGAGCAAGTACGTCGCGAGCGCCGCCCCGGATGCTCCGAGGGCCGTGGCCGCGAGGCTCAGCAATATCGCCTCGGTCAAGATCATGACAACCACCCGCCGCCGCGGCCAACCGACCGCTCGCAGAATTCCGATCTCTTGCGTGCGTTCGAGCACCGACATCACCATCGTGTTCAACATGGAAATGACGCCGATCAACAAGCCAATCGCCGATACCATCCAGGCCATCGCCCGCACGATTTTCAAGTGTGATACGCCGTTGACGTAGTCCAGGGTCGGCTGAGCGGCGAGCTTGGCTGGCTTGCCCTTCGAGTCCTTCAATTCCAACACTTCTTTGCGAACGGCATCAACGGTCGCGTCCGGGTTCTTGGGGTCTTTCTGAATTCGGAGCGAGAAGCCCGTCACCTTGCCCGCACGGCCCGTCAGTCGTTGAACTTCGCCGAGAGGCATCGCGGCCGTGCCATTCTCGAAGACGACGAAACTCTCGAAAACGCCGACGACCTCGAACGATTCCTCCAGAATCACAACTTGGCTGCCAACCGCCTTATTCAAGCTCTGGGCCAAAGTCGCACCGAGCATCGCCTTGCCCTTGTCGCCGGCCAGAAGCCTTCGACCCGAAACGATCTTGATGTCGTCATAGACGAAATTGTCGGTGCCCCAGCCATGTATCAATACGGGCATGCTCGCGCCGCTATCGCGAGTCAACTCGGTGAGTTCGACGAGCGCCGATGACACTCCAATCACATTTGGGATTTTCAAGACTTCGACAGTCAAAGATTCATCGAGATCGCTCGAGAGTGAATCGGTCTTGCCGGCCCCGGTCACAACCAGATCGACGCCGCGGGCATTGAGTGAATCGTAAACCCCTGTGGTCAAGTTGTGACTGATGCCGAGCAATGCGATCAAGCTGCCAATCGCCACGGCCAACCCAAGCACCGTGAGCGCCGACCGCACCGGTCGGCGAATCAGGTTCTTCAGGATGAACGTGACGAACAGCATGGGGTTCCTGTGTTTTCTCCCCCTCTCCGCTTCGAAGAAGGGGCCGGGGGGTGAGGTTTTGGCAACGCGATTCCGAAGAGCGGAGCCCCCCAACCCCCAGACCGAGGGGGGGGGGGGGGGGGG
>JANLUE010000728.1:0-1463 GCA_031363325.1 Gemmataceae bacterium | reverse complement strand
TTTTAACCTGGCCGTAGCGGCCTCTGAACCGCTTCACCTTACCGATTCCGCCCTAACCCACTCCGCTCCGGACAGGTTAAAAACCTGTCCTACGCGGCCTGAATAATGGATTCGACGATGCCGTTGACTCTCAACGAACCGTTTCCAGTTGACGTGGCCGACGAGGTCCCGGAGAAGGAGTACCTCTACACCCTCAACTTCGGCCCGCAGCACCCGGCGACGCACACGACTCTGCGGCTCGTATTGACACTGGACGGGGAGACGATTGTCAGGGCCGTCCCGGACATTGGCTACCTCCATTCGGGGTTTGAAAAGCTCGGCGAAGACCTCGACTACAATCAGTATGTGACGATCGTCGATCGGATGAATTACATCTCGCCGATCTGCAACGAAATCAGTTGGCACCATGCCGTCGAAAAACTGATGGGCATCGAGCTGACGCCGCGTTGCAAATATATCCGCACCATCATCGGCGAACTGGCGCGAATCAGCGATCATTTGCTCTGCGTCGGGGCGGCCGCTTTGGACCTCGGGGGGATCACGGCCTTCCTGTACGCGTTCAACATGCGCGAGAAGATTTACAACATCTTCGAAGCGATGGCGGGCCAGCGATTCCACCCCAGCTACACTCGCGTCGGCGGGTTGATGGTCGATGTCAAAGACGAATGGATTGGTTTGGTCCGCACGTTTGTCCGCGACGAGTTTCCGAAAGCTCACGCCGATGTTGTCAAGCTGCTCAATCGCAATCGAATCTTTATCGACCGCACGCGCGGCGTCGGCGTATTGACGAAGGAAGAAGCGATCAACCGCAGTGCGGCCGGCCCCGTCGCGCGGGCATCGGGAGTCGTCCGCGATCTCCGCAAGGACGAGCCGTACCTGGCCTATCCCGACCTCGACTTCGACATCGTCTGCGCCAAGACCGGCGATTGCCTGGCCAGGTATCTCGTGCGCATGGACGAGATGGCCGAGTCGGCCAAGATCATCGCCCAGGCCGTCGAGAACATCCCGGCGGGCCCGATCAACGTCGATGTTGAAGACAAGTTGACGATCCCGGACAAGTCGGCGACGTATCGAAGTATTGAAGGGTTGATTCAACACTTCGAATTGTTCATGTGGAATCGCCGCTGGAAGCCGCCCGTGGACGAAGTGTACGGCGCGACCGAGGCCCCGAACGGCGAATTGGGTTTCTACATCGTGAGCGATGGAGAGGGTCGGCCCTACCGCTGCCGCACCCGGCCGCCGTCGTTTATCCATTTCGCGATGTTTCCGATGTTGATCGAAGGCCACTCGATCGGCGACGTGCCGGCGGTGTTGGGGAGCCTGAACATCATCGCGGCGGAGTTGGATCGATGATCGTTGGATGAACGAGGTGTTCTGAACTGGGAGTTGTCTCGGAGCCCAAAGCATCCCGGAGGGATGACAGCGATTAGCCGGGGGTTGAGCGAAGCGACACCCCCGGCGCG
>JANLUE010000695.1:0-4608 GCA_031363325.1 Gemmataceae bacterium | reverse complement strand
TGAGCGAAAGAGGCTGGTGAAGCGATTGCGGGGCCACCCGGTGGGCTTACGCCACACCGGCTCGCCTGTTCGCGGCAAACTCCAAGTTTCAATCGGAACGGGGTTTAGTTGCAGCCTGTGGAATCAAGAAACGGAAGTCGCGGAGCGGTCGAATTCGAGCTCGACTCGGCCGGGTGGGCCTTGCGCCGGAGATAGTCGTCGATGTCGGCTTGGAGCGATCGCTGCATGTCGATCGTCGTCTCCGACCAAAGGTGGTAACGTGCTTCGCTAAATGGCCTGATCGTGCGTTCCAATTCATCGAGCATCACATGCACGCGACCAAGTTGAGTTCGGACGAGTTCGAGTTCGGAATCATTCGTAATCATGAGCGTGCCGCACAATTCCTTCGTTCACTTGGCCGACACGGGCGACGGATCGAACTCGAACGCACTCGCCTTTCGGCACGGTTCGCTCGACGCGGACTTGCGTCGAAGATAGTCGTCGATGTCTGCTTGGAGAGATCGCTGCATGTCGATCGAAGTTTCCGCCATTAGTTCGTACATCGATTCACTCTTCGGTTGGACGGTGCGTCGCAAGTCCTCCAACGCCAACTCGATACGACCGAGTTGCGTCCGCACGATCGCCAGTTCCGCATCGTTCACGATCATGGCACGATCCTCAACTCAGTTTACTTGCAGTTCCTCAAGAACGCCACCAAGTCCGCCAACTCTTGGGTCGATAGTTGTTTGTCGAGCCCGGCCGGCATGATCGAGACTTTGCCGGGGCGAACTTCGTCGATCTCATCGCGCGAGATCCGTTGCTCCTTGTCGGCCGCGAGGATCAGGATCAGTTCATCGGGGGCGTCCTTCTTCGGCACGCCGTTGAACTGTCGGCCATCTTTCAACACGACGGTCAGCGGCTCGTAACTGCGGACGAAGCTAGCGCTCGGGAACAGGATCGATTCGAGCAGGTCGCGATCGTTGCGGATGCCGCCGATCCGCGTCAGGTCCGGGACAATCTTGCCGCCGACATAGCCGATCGTGTGGCAGACGATGCACGAGTGTTTTTGGTTATTGAACACCGCCTGCCCCCGGCGAACGTCGCCGGCCGGCATCGACTTCGACATTTCTTCGAGCTTGGCCCGCTGTTGCACATAGTCCGCGTTGAGCGCGACGTACAACTTCTCGGCTTCCTTCTGCACGCCCGGCCCAAAGTGCTTGATGCGTTCCTTCACGCCATCGGCCCGGAGGCTCGGCCGCAACTCGGCGGAACTCAGGGCCGCCAGCAACTTCATGCCGATCGCATCGTCCTTGGTCTGTGCGAACGCCCCGAGCACGCGATCGAGTTCGAGCGGCCCGACCCTGGGCAACACGGCGATCAGCGCTTCGAGCTGGGCCGGCTGAAGTTTGGCCTTCGAGAGGACCTCGGCGGCGAAGCCTCGCAGATTGGGTGGCAGGTTCTCGCTGATTCCGGCCAAGAGCATTTCCAGCTCGGCCTGGTTGACTTCGTTCATGCCCCCCGGATAGGTGGCCATCGCCGCGTACGCCAGTTCCGGAGGCTTTGCCAGATTCCAGAGTTCGCGGAGCTTCTTGCGAAGCGACTCCGACGGTGTCTTCGCGGCCGGCAACGAACGCAGAGTCGCGAGCGCACCCAGAGCCACGTCCGGATTCGCGTCCGCCGTGAGGGGCTGTTCGAGGGCGGCGTACCACGTATCGGGCGGGGCCTTCAATCCGGTTCGGGCCATCGCCTGGATCGCGACGGCAACTCCATTCTTCGACGTGCCGGTGCGAATCGTCTCGCTGAGCAGTCGTTGAATGTTCTCGTTCTTGGCGAGCGAAGCGAGTCGCCCCGCGGACTTCGCGCGCGTTTCCGGTGTGGCGGCCGACTCCATCACCTTGGCGAGCGCCTCAGTCAGGCCCGCTCCCCATTCCGGATGTCGCGTCGCAATCCAGAGGGCGGACTCACTCAGCGCCGCGTCGGGTGAGTTGATCGACTCGAGCACGAGCTTCGAGTCGAGCTTCTCGCCGAGCTGGTCGAGGGCGACCAAGCAACCGGCGCTTATTCTTGGGTCGCGGCTTTTGACACTGGCTCTGATTGTTTCCACTTCACCAGACTCAATCAGCGCAAATATCGCAGCATGTTCGAGTGATCGATCTTCGATATAGCCAAGTAGCGCAATTATTGTGCCTGCACTTTCCGTCGCACACCATCTGCCACCCGCTTCAGCGCTAAGTCGAGCCTCGATCAGATTTCCTTTCGGATCGGCGACATTGATTGCAAACTGCGATCTGACGGCCGAATGCTTATGGTTTCCTCGCAACAAGGAGGCAAGGTGGAATGCCGTCTGACGCACCTGAGCGTCTACGTCTGCCAACGCTGACTCAACCAAGAGGTAAGCTCCAAACGCCTCGTCCTTGTCTGTTGGCATGGGGATTCGAGACAAGACCAACAGTGTATTCTTGCGTACGATCGCGGTGGGGTGTCGTTGCGCCCGGCTCAATGTGTCGTGCAGCTCGAATCCCTTCAGCTTGCTGATCGCCTCTATTGCACGACGTTGCACGACTGGTCTTGGATCGGCAAGCAATCGGATAAGATCAATTCGTGATTGGCGATCCCAATCAATTTTGGCCCCCCGCGGATCCTCAATCTTCTTCGTACCCTCCTTCCGCACCCGATAGATCGCTCCCAGCACGTCCGCCTTGACCAATTGCGAACTCGGGCAGCAGAGCTTATACCAGCCGCCGGTGTCCACGATGAGCAGGCTGCCGTCCGCGTCTTCCACAACGTCCGTCGGGTGGAAGTCCTGGTTGTCCGAGACGACGAAGTCGTGATCTTCTGTCTGATAAGTCGCGCCAACGGGTTTCAATACGTGTCGGCTCACTTTGCGCAGATTGAATTGGCACACAAACAGGTTCGATTGATGTTCGCTGGCGGTGTGATAACAGATCATGCCACACGGGGCGGCCGGGCCGAGGTGGGTCATCACGGGCATCAGGTTCGGACTCGTCCACTTGTGATCTTTGTCGTAAATGACATCGTGATCTTTGCCATAGATGCCGCCGTAGATCGCGTGGACAATCCCATCGCGTTTGCCGGCCTCGGGGTGTTGGAAGAACGTCGTTGTGAAGAATCGTTCGCCATTCGGCAGGAACGCCACGCCGACCGGGTTGTCCATGCCGCCGGTCATCACCGGTTCGATTCCAGTGCCATCGGGCCGGGCCCGGAAGATGTGCGCGGCCCGGGTCTTGAACGGCTTGCCGTTCGGCAGCGTGTAGGTCTGTTCGGCAAAGGCCCCCTTGGTCCAGTAGATCCAGCCGTCCGGACCGAGATAGGGGCCGTGCAGATCGTTCGCGCAGCCGGTCACCGTTTTGCCATCGAACCAGATTTCCCGTTTGTCGGCCTTTCCGTCGTCATCGGTGTCTGTGAGTTTCCAGATGTGCGGCGGCGCGCAACACAGCACGCTGCCGCGATGCCACAGGATGCCTTCGGGGAACATCATCTTGTCGGCGAACACCGTGGCCTTGTCGAAGACGCCGTCGCCCTTCGTGTCTTCGAGCCGAATGATCCGGTGCGTCGGGTTCTTGAGTTGCTCGGTCGGCTTCTCGTTCGAGCCGGACGAGTCGGTCACGTAAAGTCGGCCGCGATCGTCGAACGACGCCGAGATGGGCCGATCGACGAGCGGCGACTTCGCCACCAGCTCGATCGTGAACCCCTTGGGCAACGTGAACGTGTGCCCGTTCAACTTGACCTGGTGAGTGGCCGGCGGCTCGGCGTGGACGCTCGACACGAGCAACAAGGCGATGACGGCGAGACGCGACATGGCGGAGCTCCAGCGGCGATGTGAGGTGAGGTTAGGCGAAGAAGGGATGTCTGGCTTCCCCTCTCCGTTTCGGCGTGGGGATGCCACTCGGGTGGAACCGCGCACCCGCCCAGGGTATCATGCCAATATGTATCCATCACGTCGCGAAGTCGTTCGGGCCGGGGCGGTGCCGCTCCTGGGGTTTGGCTTGCCGGAGTTTCTGGCCGCTCGCGAAGGGAGCACGCCGCGTGGCAAGGCGAAGGCGTGCATCGTCCTGTTCATGTGGGGTGGGCCGGCCCATCAGGACACCTGGGACCTCAAGCCCGACGCGCCGGCCGAGTATCGCGGACCCGTCAAGTCCATCCAAACGACCATCCCCGGCTACCGGATCACGGAACATTTGCCACTGCTGAGTCAGCGGACGGATCGGCTGGCGATCCTGCGCTCGGTCAACCACGGCGACGTGAACCACGAATCGGCCCCGCACTGGCTGCTCACCGGCAAGCCATCGCCAAAGCCCAACTCGCCGCGTCAGGACAACTGGCCCAACTACGGATCGGTGCTGGCGAAGCTCGGTCGCGGCAAGGGGCCATTGCCACCCTTCGTCTCGATGATGCCCGTCGTCCCGAACGGTGCCCCGCGCTTCGTCGAAGAGACGCACGGCCAGGACGCCGGCTGGATGGGGCCGCTGTATCATCCGATGCGGATCGACGCGGACGGCTCGAAGCCCGGCTACCGGGTCGGCGAGTTCGATCTGCGGGCCGACATCTCGTCAGCCCGCACCGAAGATCGCAAGTCGCTGCTCAGCCAACTCGACCGCCAGAAGGCCG
>JANLUE010000684.1:0-1477 GCA_031363325.1 Gemmataceae bacterium | reverse complement strand
CGGTCGGCCCATCGTTCGTTCCGTCGCGCGCGGGACGAGGGGGTTCTGCCGACCTCCGTCACGTCGGTGTACGACCGGCTCGCGACCTTGCCCGTGGCGGTGAGTTTGGGGTGGTTCGCCGATTCCGGCCCAACTGAGAGGCAACAGAATCGCCGGCACAATCAGGAACCAGCATCCCCAGCGCGAATAACGCTGATTTGCGATCAAGATCGGCTTTGGCGTCGAGTCGGACAGTCTCGCCCTCCTGTGCGTGCGTCAACTGTACGGTTCACGGCAACTCCCCGTTCGCGAGTTCATCGCCCACCGAACCGATGGACGAAGGGAAAGCCAATTCGAACCATCCAGATTTGGGCGTCGGGACTGTGGGCACGTAGGCGATCGCACGCCGTCAATTCGTCGCCGTCGATTTCGAAGTTGCCTGTTTCAACATCGATCGCCGCGAATCGGCCTCGATCGGCCGCTTGTGTTTTCGGGCGGACCACTGACTCATGGAGTCGATCTCCACTCTCGGCGAGTTCGGCCTTCGTCAGGCGGCGTCTCGTTGATGTCACGGTTTCCTCCATTGACCGAGATTCTGAATTCATCTTACTTACCGAGCAACCTGTGCGTCAATTCACGCCGTCAACCGTACAGCTCACTGCAACGCCCCGGACTCGCGCCCATTGCAACGCGATTCGCGCGTCAGACTGGTCGATTACGCGACGAACGGCTCGACCGATATGCGGAACGATTTCGATCTCGCATAAGTTGCCACGGCTCTCGGAATAGTCTTCACGCGGATCGGGGCGAACGTGGAGTTGTTGCACGTCGGCCGGACACAATGGATGCGGGATGCCGGGAACTCCGATCCTCTCGCTGCCGAGCACGATGGGCTGATGGGCGGCGACCCACGAAACTCGAAGGTGAATCGCCATGAGCCCGAGGCACAAACCAAATGTCACGAGGTATTCAATCGACTGCCATCGATCAACATAGATGACCAAGATTGATGCGAGGACAACGATCTGCAGTTGCAACACCCAGTCGCGCCAAATCGACGGTGGTCTTCGATTGGAGATCGTCACAAATGTTGGCGGACGACGATCCACAAATAGCTCACCAGTTCGTTGGCTACACGTCGATCTCCTCGGCCGCCACTTTGTCGGCGTTGTTCATGATCTCGCGGTAGCGGTGCGAGGCGTCGTTGCCCAATAGATGGTCGAAGGTCTCGTCAGCCTTCAGGGGGTTGTCGATTTCGACTTTCAGCAGGATTCGCAAGCGCGGGTCGAGCGTCGTGTCCTTCAGGACCTTGGCGTCCATTTCGCCGAGGCCTTTGAAACGCGTGACTTCGTACTTCGCGTTCGCGCGCAGCTTGGTGACGATCTCTTCCTTGTGATTGTCGTCGCGGGCCCAGTGCGTCTCTTTGCCGACATCAATTCGATAGAGGGGCGGTTGAGCGATATAGACGTGGCCCTTCTTGATCAACTCCTGCATGTGC
>JANLUE010000673.1:0-7424 GCA_031363325.1 Gemmataceae bacterium | reverse complement strand
TGGTCGGCCGCACCCTGATCGGCCTCTTCGTCGCCGATCCCAAACAGATCGGCCACCCGCCCCGTCGAGAGGCTACGGCGCACGGGGCGGAACGAATGGCGAATGGAAATTGGGAGCATTGAAGGGACTCCGAGAGAGGTGGGGGGACGGTTGACCGCCGATATGAAATCGGCCACAATGTTGAAGAGGAGGAAACGCCAATGAACCCCGACAATGTTCAAGACATGCTTCGCGTCCGACCGTTCAAGCCACTCGGAGTGAGGGTGAACGACGGAACGTCTTACGAAATCCGATACCCAAATCTGGCGTTGGTCACGCTCGACCAACTCGTCGTCGGAATTCCCGACCCAGAATCGAACGGCAAGTGGGCTGAGGACGCCGTCTACCTGGGATGGTCTGTCATTGAGTCGATCGAGGAACTCGTTGCTGAAAGGGCCATGGCATGAACTCCGCCGTCTTGATGCGCTGACTTTCTGCCCGCCCTTTCAAGCCGTTCCGAATTGTTACCTCGAGCGTCGTGACGATCGACATCTATCATCCGGAACAGGCCCTGCCATACAAAACGACGGCTGATATCGCGAAGCGAACGCCAGCCGGCAAACTCACCGATCAATTGTCGACCGTGTCGATGCTTCATCTCGTACTCTTGGAGCCGATCGACCGCCCTCAATAGATTCCGACTCCACTTCGACGGCCACCCGATACTCCTCAACCGCCTCCAACCATTGATCGAAGAGCGGGTTCTCCGCGAGTGGTCGAGCATTGGTTGGAGCAGGTGGAATTGGCTGCTCGATGAGCATCGCGCCCGCGCTGAGACGGCGGGCGATCTTGGCGCGCAAGTCGGTTACCGCTTGAGCGGTGGACGACGCCTCGGCCATCAGATCGAGCGGCCCGCCCGTGGTCGCCCGGTATCCATTGGCGACCGGCTCCACCAGAATGGGAATGCCCATGTCGAACTCCTTGTCTCGACCTTTCTGAATCATATTCGATGGCGGCCGAGTCGATTCGCAATTGACAAACGCTCGCCGATTGTCCAGAATTTCATCGTACCCTCGGAGTAGGCTATGCAACCGGAAGACGTTGAGACCATGTTGCGTTCGAATCCCTTCATGCCACTTGCCGTGCGCTTGAAGGACGGGACGACCTATGAGGTTCGCTTCTCGAACATGGCACTCGTCGCGCGGCAACAACTTGGCATTGGACTCGCCGCTCCAAACTCGGACGGGCGGACGGCCGTCGATTTCGTGATCCTCGGGTGGTCGGACATCGAGTCCGTCGATCGGCTTGAGACCGTGGAGTCAATCGCGTGAACTCCGCTGTCCTGACGCGCTTGCTTGCGACTCGCCCGTTTTGGCCGTTCCGCATTTGCATGTCCGACGGCGACCATATCGACATCTATCACCCCGAACTCGTCATTCCGGTCAAGACGACGGCACTTCTCGTGCAGCGGACGCCAAGTGGCGCGCTCACCGAACGATTGACCACGATTTCAATGATCCACGTCACTCGGGTCGAGCCGATTGATGTTCCGACGTAGTCGAACTTTCAAAACTCAAAACGCCCGCGGCTGGCCCACATTCAGCAATTCGTTCGTCGCCATCATGGCGGCGTCCAACAGGTCGTCATGTTCTCCGATGGGGAACGTTGTGATTTCGTCGAACAGGTCTTGCATCCCCGGATCGACGCCGCCGTGCCCGTCGCCTTTCAAGCGGAAGGCACCGTTTTCCACGGGCACGCTGAAGGCCGACGCACGCGCCGCCTTGTCTTTCGATTGAACCACTTTTTTCACTTTGGCACCAAACGCCGCCTGCCGGATCATCAAGTCGGAGATGCCGGTGAAGGCCGAGTTCGATTCAAACAGGATCAGCTCCGGCCGCCAGAGGGCGTCGACGGCCGTGATGAGGTTCATCAGGTCGGGGGTCGAGACACGGCGGGCGATCGCGTCCAGGCAGCGCACTTCGTTCTCGCAGCGTGCGGCCATCACGAGGGCCGATCGGTCCGCCTTCGCGTTTTCGGAGACGGCCGGATCGATGGCCAGAACCACGCGTTCGGCTTGGGCGGGCTCCGTCCAGAATCGAACCCATTCGGGCGGGATCGACGCGTTGCCGTCGGCCATCGCGACGAGCCGAAACGCTCGTGAGAAGGCCGCGACGCCGATCTCCGCGCGACGCGCTTCGAGCGCCGTCCGCGACCAGCGTTCGACCCACACCGGCGCCAGGTCGGGGCCAACCGCCTGGCGAAACAGCGAGTAGGCCGCGTTTTTCTTCAGTTCGGCGTTCAGGTCGTCGCCGTGCCAGGGCGTGCACAGCCCCCAGAATCGCCCGGACGGCTCGAGCAGGTTCATGAGGTTCTCGCGGAACACTTGCTTGACTCGTTGCCGTTCGGCCCGGCTGTAGAGGGCTTTTTCGTCGACGACATCGTCGCAGACGAGCAGGTCGGCACGGCTCCCGGTGGCCGACGCGCCCGAGCCGAGGGCGGTCACGCTCGGCCCAAGTATGTTGGCGGGTCGAACGATGGAGAAGCGCGTCGTCGACCAGGGGCTCGATTTGTCGAGGGCCGGGAACACGAGTCGCACGCGTTGGTTCAGGAGCAGGTCGCGAATGCAACGGCCGCGCTCGGCGGCGAGCTGTTCGGTCGCGCACACGATCTTGACGCGCAAGCTCAAGTCGCGACCGAGCTCCCAGACGATGCGGCTACAGACTTGTGTGGTCTTGCCGTGGTCGCGCGGCAATTCGACGAGTGCTTTGTCGTGGTCGCTCAGGAAGTCCTGCAATTCGCGATGGACGCGGGCCTGGCGGATCGATCGGCCACTCGGATCGGCGACGCAGAACTCGATGAAGGCGTTGGGGTCATGGCGAGCCCGTTGGACCAACTTCGACAAGCGCGTCGACAACTGGATCTGGTCCTCCAGAAAGTCGTTCGAGGAGAGAAGTGCGTTCGTCATCGGGGAGGCCCTCCAGGAAGTCGGCGATGCGGTGGAACTCGGATTTGGCGAGCGGTTTGGCGGGTTCGAGCTTGGGTTCGGACTTGAGCAGTTCGCAGGCGGCGTCGCGTTGCATCTTTTCGTCGTCGCTGCGGAGCATGTTGCGGAGGACGGCGCGGGCCTCGGTCGACGACTCGACGGCCACGGCTCGCCGCGCATCGGCGATCAGGCCGTTCCAGTAATCGCGATAGAACCGCGGCCAAGAGTACACCGTTTGGTAGGGACGTTCGATTTCCCGCGCGACGTACTCCCAGCTATGGCCGGCAGCCCGGAGTTCGGCGGCGCGCTCGACCTGCGCAACGAGATGTTCCGGTGGTTTCAGCATGACGACCCTCGATGGAAGTTGATTGGGCGAAGGGCAAGTTGACTGATCGTTTGTCCAGGCTCAATGGCCCGAGCAACGCTACGATCCCTTTTCTGCTTGTCAAATCAAAATAACGAAAAATGCGGAATTGTTGTAAGTCGTTGACAATTTGTCTTTTGTGACGCTCGAATGGAATGAATTGCGAACCAAAGCTCGAACCGAGCCGCGTGTCAGTCGAATGGAATATGCCAGCCGGGGAGCGTTAGCTCCCCGGTCTGAACCATCTGTTTCGAGCGCTCGAAGGCTCGCGCTACAAGCCTTACTTCTTGCCCGTCAGTTCATCCGCCAGTTCGTTCGCGTCGTAGACCTTGCGAAGGGCCTCGACGATGCCGCGCGAGTCGACGCTTACGGCCCGCGCCGTTTCGTCGTCGTAGATGAAGTCGAGTACCAGCGACTGAATGTTGCCATCGAAGATCAGGCCGACGACCTCGCCCGCCTGGTTCACAACTGGGCTGCCCGAGTTGCCCCCGATGATGTCGGCCGTGCAGACGAAGTTCAACGGCGTCGAGCCATTGAGCTTGTCCTTCCTGTCGAGCCAGCGTTGCGGAAGATTGAACGGGAACTTGTAATCGTGCCCCTTCGCCCAGGCGTACATGCCGTCGAAATTCGTGAACGGCTCGATCGACTTGCCGGCCTCGGTGTAGCCCTTCACGGTGCCAAACGCGAGCCGCAGAGTGAACGTCGCATCCGGGTAGGTGCTCGTGCCGTCCTGGGCGAAGCGAGCCTTGGCGAGCGCGGCCGCGGCCTGGCGCTTCGGCTCCTCGACCTGCGATTCAAACTGCTTGCGTACCGCGCGGGCTTCGACGTCGATCGATCGAGCGAGTTCGATCATCGGGTCCTTGGCGGCGTCGACGGCGTCTTTGCCCCCCTCATACAGTTTCTTTCGGATCGCCGGGTCTTTCAACTTGGAGCCCGTAACCAATTCGAACGCCCGGTCGCGCGGCGACTTTCCATTCAGCACTTTTTTCACGATGTCGTGGTTCGCGCCGTAGGTCGAAGCCAGGTACGTGAGCGAGTCGGCCAGCTTGACCACTTCGAGGTCGTCGTAGATTTCTTCATCGGAGAACAGGCCGAACTTGAGCGACTCGAGTCGAGCGTCGCCGAACTCGCGGAGTCGTTCGCCCGAAGGCTTCGGCAATTCTTCACTGGCCCGCAGAAGCGTGCGGGCAATGCCGAACTGACTCGCCAGGAAGGCGTGCCCGTTTTCCAACATGTTCATGTCGCGGGCGAGCTTCCTTCGAACGGTGTCGGTCTCGGCGATCGTGTCGAACGCCTGGCCGGCCTCGGTCGGCCCGTTGGTGGCGATGAACTCGCGGAGCCGCTTCTCGCCGGCCGCCTTGCGACCCATCAACTCGGGGTCGAGCAAGCCGGCCAGCCCACCGATGCGAGCCTTGCGGCTATTCTGCACGCCAAAGTAATCGTCCTTGGCCCGACGGCGGTTTTCTTCGGTCCGTTCGCCCCACGAGCCCAGCAACACTTCCATTCGGTTCAGGCGAGCGAGTTGCGTGGGGTACTGCACGTCGCGAAGGTATTCGAGTTCGGACATCGTGTTCTGCCGATTCGTTCGGCCCGGGTGGCCCGAGACGAACACGAGTTCGCCGGCCTTCGACCCGGCCGCGCTCCACTTCAGGTAATGCTTGAGTTGCGCCGGCTTACCGTCCTCGTACACGCGGAAGAAGCACATGTCGAGGTCGTAGCGGGGGTACTCGAAATTATCCGAGTCGCCGCCGAAGAACGCGATCTGCTGTTCCGGCGCGAACACGAGTCGAATGTCCGTGTACTTCTTGAACGTGTACAGGTGATAGGCCCCGCCGGCATACAGCGTGACCACGTCGGCCCGGATGCCCGCCTTGTCGTCGGCCCCGGCCTTCTCGATGCCCGCGATCGCCTTGCGCCGTGCATCCGACGCCTCGCCGGCCTTCATCTCGGGTTTGACCGCCCCCTGAACTTTCGCGGTCACGTCTTCGATCTTAAGCAGGACGTTCAGTTCGAGGCCTTTGCAAGCTTTCTCTTCGCCCTTGGTCTTGGCATGGAAGCCGTTCTTCAGGTAGTCGTTCTTTTCGTCGGAGAGCTTCTGCAGATCGTCGGCCCCGACGTGGTGGTTGGTCATGACCAGTCCGTCTGGCGAGACGAACGAACCCGACCCGCCGGAGTTGAACCGCACGCTCGACAGGCGGACGTGGTCGAGCCACTCGTCGGTCGGCTCGAAGCCGTACTTCTTCTTGAGGTATTCCTTGGGGGCGTTGCTGTAGAGCCACATGCCTTCGTCGCCGTGCAGCGGGGTCCCAAACATGCTCGCTCCCGCAACGGCGGCGACGGCCGCCAACCAGAACCGATGTCGCATTGTGATAGTCTCGGTGGGGCGAAGTGCGCTTGGATGTCAGCAGTTATAGTGGGATCGCGCGACCCGATGTTTCCGAAAGCCGGTTGGCATTGCCCGTTCGCGGTGAACTGGGTAACTTACCCGCGAACCGGGTGCCAGGAGGCCGACGGGCCATGATCACGCTGTATTGCATGCGGCCAAAGGCCTTCAACGTCGGCAACGACGTCATTTTTCACGGCTTGAGGCACTTCGTACAGGAAGCGTTTCAGTCCGTCGTGAACCTGGTCACGTTGCCGGCCACGGGCCGGTACGAGAGCGTCGCCAAGGCCGGCCTGACGCCGCGAACCATCCACGAGATCAATCAATACGGGCACGGGGTCATCGTCGGGGGCGGCAATCTCTACGAGAACGGCGAACTCGACGTCAACCTGGACGCACTCGATCAATTGCAAGTCCCCCTGATGTTGTTCAGCCTGTCGAAGGGGCGAGTCTACAGTCGCCGACGTGAAATGGTCCCCCGGACCGACGCGATGCCGGCCCGGACGATCCTGGGGCTGAACAAGCGGGCGGCCGTCTCGCTCACCCGCGATCACGCCACGCAGAGACAACTCGTCGAGATCGGTGTCACGAACTCGATGGTCGGCGGTTGCCCGACGATCTTCCTTGATCGCGTCGCGGGCACGTTGCCGAAGCTCGCCACGGCCGATCAGGAGGGGGTGTTCATTTCGATCCGCACGCCGGACCTAATGAACATCCCGCTCGACGCCAAGGTCCAGGTCTATCGCCAGGTCGAAGCGCTCATCGATCACCTGCGTGCTCAAGGTCATCGCCGCGTTCGCTTGCTTTGCCACGATCACCGTGACATTCCGTTCGCCGCCTCGTTCCAGGGAATCGACTACGTCTACACGGACGATTGCGGCGTCTTCCTGGCCTTGTTGAAGGCCGCGTCGCTCGTCGTCACGTTCCGACTTCACGCGGTCTTGCCGTGCCTGTCGTATGGCACGCCAGTGATTGCGATCAGTTACGACGAACGGGCGATCAGCTTGATCCAGACGATCGGCTTCGGCGACTGGAACATCGACCTCGTGCAATCGCCCGACCTCGTGGCCGACGTGATCGATCGCTATCGCCGGTTGAACGAATTGCCCGCCCGGCGCTCGGCCGCCCAGCCCGCGTGGAACCAACTGTACGCGACGATGCGGAACGCGTTCCGCGACTTCGCCGCCCTGGCGACCGAGTGTGCCCGCCCCGTGACATCTCGGCCGGCCACGTTACCCCTCCGCGAGTCCGCATGAGCCAGGTCCACATCATCGCCGAAGCCGGCACGAACCACGGCGGCAATCGAGAGACGGCCGAGAAACTGATCGGCATCGCCCACGAGGCGAAGGCCGATTCGGTGAAGTTTCAGGTCATCTACCCCGATGGCCTGTATTTGCCGCGCTTCTACGAGAACGGTGCCTATCGCGAGAACGAGGTCTACCAGCTTCGGGCGGCGGCCATGTTGTCCGATCGCGACTATCGGGCGCTTGCCGAGAAGTGCCACGGCCTCGGGCTGCCGATGAGCGCCTCGGTCTTCGACACGCGCGGGCTCGACCTGTTGTGCGAATGGAACCCGCCGTACATCAAGATCGCCTCCTGCGATTTGAACAACGGCCGATTGCTTCGTCAGGCGGCGGAAAAGGGCAAGAAGCTCATCGTCTCGACAGGGATGGCGAGCCTGGGTGAAGTCGAGGAAGCCGTGTCGATCGTCCTCG
>JANLUE010000650.1:0-3856 GCA_031363325.1 Gemmataceae bacterium | reverse complement strand
ATCGGCCATTCGCTCGGCGGGCACAATTCGATCTTCCTCGGCGTGTTCGACGAACGCGTGAAGTGCGTCGTCTCCAATTGCGGGTTCTGTAGTTTCCCAACCTACATGAAGGGGGACCTCGCCGGCTGGAGCCACGCGGGGTATATGCCGCGGATCAAGTCGCTTTACGAAACGAACCCCGCCAAGATGCCCTGGGACTTCACGGAAGCCGTCGCGTGCCTGGCCCCGCGGGCGTTCCTCGCCAGCGCGCCGAAAGAGGACTCGAACTTCGATCTCCAAGGTGTGAAAGATTGCGTGTCGGCGGCCAGACCCGTGTACGAGTTGTTGGGCGCGAAGGAAAAGTTGCTCGGCAATTATCCCGAGGGCGGGCACGACTTTCCGGACGACGCACGCCAGGTGGCCTACGATTGGCTCGATCGCTGGCTGGGCGTGAAACGATAATTTCACTTGCGCTGATTGGCGATTCGTTGGTTGAACCGTCTTGTCGAAGGATTCTGATATGTCGACCGTCGTCCTCGGCGCGCCGGGCCAACTGGGTCGCGACCTCGTGCCGCGACTCACTGGGAATGTGACCCCCCTGGGTCGCGCGGATGTCGATTTGGCGGACGGCGCGGCACTCCGCGCGAAGCTCGCAACGTTGCGGCCGACGGTCGTTGTGAATTGCGCCGCGTACAACTTCGTCGACAAAGCGGAGGCCGAGCCGAACGCCGCGTTCGCCGTGAACGCCTGGGCGGTTCGCGATCTGGCGGCGATCTGCCGCGACCTCGATGCCACGCTCGTTCAGGTCAGCACCGACTACGTGTTCGGTCTCGATGCCAAGCGAACGACGCCGTTCCACGAAGAAGACGCGCCCGGCCCAGTGAGCAACTATGGCCTCAGCAAGTTGGCCGGCGAATACCTGGTGCGGTCGATTTGCTCGAAGCACATCGTGATTCGAACGTGTGGCCTGTACGGCGTCTGGGGCTCGGGTGGGAAGGGTGGCAACTTCGTGGAGACGATGCTCCGCGTGGCCGGGCAGGGCAAGCCGTTGCGGGTCGTCAACGATCAGCGGTGCACGCCAACGTTCACGGCCGACCTCGCCGATGCGATCGTCGCGCTCCTCACGACCGAAGTTTATGGCTCGTATCACATCACGAATGCCGGCGACTGTACCTGGTTCGAGTTGGCCGAAGAGATCTTCCGTCTCGTCGGCGTGTCGGCTAACCTGACCCCTATCCTCTCCGCCGAGTTTGGGGCACCGGCCCAACGGCCCGGCTACAGCGTGCTCGCGAACGACAAGCTCGCGACGGTCGGCGTGCCACGGCCACGCGACTGGCGCGAGGCCCTCGCGGCGTATTTGCGCGAGCGGAAGACGCGGTGAATTGCGTTCTCGTCGCGCCAGGCCAATCATTCAACGGAGTCTCCACATGCCCTTCGAATTGCGCCCGCTCGAGCAGGGCGATTTCACGCGTGGGTTTCTTGAAACGCTGGCGAATCTCGCCGAGGTGCGCTTGACCGCGGACGAGGCGATCCACATTTGGCGGGGCCGAAACGCGGCCGGCGTCCGGACGGTCGTGGCCATGGAGGACGGTCACGTCATCGGCACCGCGAGCTTGATCCTCGAACACAAGTTCCTCCACCACGGCGGCACGATCGGGCACATCGAAGACGTGGCCGTTCACCCGTCGACGCAGGGCAAAGGCGTCGGGTCGGCCGTCGTGAAGTACCTCGTCGATCTGGCCCGCCATTCGGGCTGCTACAAGGTGATCTTGAGTTGCACCGACCAGAACACCGCTTTCTACACGCGACTCGGCTTCCGCCGTCACGACAACGGGATGCGCATCGACCTGGGGGGTTGAGCGATTCGGCTCACGGCAGTTGGGCAATTGTTGTTTCGCCTCCATCGACAACGGCGATCCGTAATTCCGAACCGAGCATCAACGACATGCCGAGAAGTGGCTGTGCATCCGCCACGTCGACTTCCACGTCTCTCGATTGACCGTTCCAGTCCACGGTCGCCACGTACACGTCGAACGATGTATACTGCCGTCGGCGAGTTCGCCCTGTTGTCGACAAAGCCATTGCAATCCAAGTTCGACAACCACGTCGGGTGGCAACGTCAGAAATCCGTTGAACCCCGAATCGATGACGGCATCCACTTCAAGTGGCGGACCATTCGCCGAGTGAACGGTCAGTCGGAGTATCGCCTCTAAGTCCGAATTGACAACACCTCGCATCATGGTCGGGCCACCCGAACGCGTGGACCAAATCGATGGACGGCGGGGTAGCCGATTCGAACGCACCAAACCTGAGCATCGGGAACCCGAATCAACAATTGTCGCGCCGCCTCCAAGGTGTTGTCCGCGACTTCAAACGTACCGCCCATTACATCGAGCGCGACAATTCGGCCGTGGTTTCCGGCCTCGACTTGGGGACGAATCTCTTGCTCATACCGGGCTGTGCCACGCCGGGCATGTTCGTCTTTTTCGTAAAGCGGTTGTCGTCCGGACACGATTCCCTCCTAACTTTCTCTCCACACATCTTACTCGATGTCCGGCCCACATAGTTGACCGAGCTTGAAATCTCCGGTTGGTCTCGTCACAACGACTCTAACGAATTCGCTGGACGACTCGGCGACCGGAGAACACCCATGATCCTCGGCCTGCGAACCGTCGCCTATCCGTGTCCGAACCTCGCTCGTGGCAAAGCGTGGTACACGAGCGTGCTCGGCAAGCCGCCTTACTTCGATGAGCCGTACTACGTGGGCTTCGAAGTCGGCGGGTTCGAGTTGGGCCTGATCCCCGACGGCGAACCCGGACAAACCGGGTCGCTCACGTACTGGGGTGTTTCGGACATCGCGGCCGAGGTCGAGCGCTTGCGGGGGCTCGGAGCCGAGGTTCGCGACGACATCATGGAGGTTGGGGGCGGCATCAAGGTCGCGACCGTACTCGACCCGTTCGGCAACGTGTTCGGCGTGATCCAGAATCCGCACTTCGACCTGAGCAAGGCTCGGTGATATACTCTCTTCGTCCCCACATCCGAGCATTGCATGACCGGTCCGACGGACATCGCGGCGAAGGCCGAGCGCCTCCTATCGGCCCTGCGCGCGAGGCCGGATGGAGTAGCGGTCGCGTTCAGCGGTGGGATCGATTGCACCGTGGTCGCGGCGGGCCATTGCCGTTTCGGCCGACAGCCCGAGCGTTGCCCGGGCCACTTTGTTCGGCAACACAATCGTTACTCGAGAAACTGAACCTCGCCGCGGTCGCGAGTTACAGCACTCCAAAAGACGGATGGCTTGACGCCTGGTGAGATAACGCGAACGCTTCCATCAACCATTCCCACGAGCAGACCAGAACGGCTTGAGGACTGTGGAAGATGATGGTCGCAGTCGGCTTTGGATGGCCGGTGCTGAAAAGCAATGTCGATCGAGGCAGTTGTGACAGGTGGAATGGTCGCGGTTGTCATTGGATAGTAGTCGTTCCAGTTAAGTCCTTCCTCAATTTCCGGACCGCCATGTGCAAACGCCGCTGGCCGCGGGTTATCAATAATGAGTCGACGGCCGTTGATAATCGTGTCGACGGGAGGGACCGAGGTCGCGAAGTCGAAGATCTTTCCGTTGCAATCGGCCGCATAGTGTTCGCCAAATAGTATTGTATTCGAGGTACCATCCGGAAAGCCAGCGCCGATCGTCGTACGCGGCTCGATCGCGTAAGCATTGAACGCGAAGCTCGCAAAGGAAGGCTTTTGGCCCGTCAATGGCTTCGCTCCACTAACGGTTGGATCGAGGGGATTGATGAACTCCCGTCGGCGCGAAGGCTCGCGAAGGGGTCTCGCGGCGAGGGGCCAGCGGGTGATGACACGTCGACAGGGCCTGTCA
>JANLUE010000635.1:0-11424 GCA_031363325.1 Gemmataceae bacterium | reverse complement strand
CCAGGTGAATCCGCATCGCGGCCAAATGGAAATGCTGACGGCCGTCGTCTCCGTAGACTCGGCGAATCAGATCATCATCGGCTACCTGGACGTGCCGATGGAAGCGTTCTGGACGGCCGGCCACTTCCCGGGCATGCCCCTCCTGCCCGGCGTCCTTCAGTGCGAAGCGGCCGCCCAGTTGCTCAGCTATTACGCGACGATCCATAACGTCAGCCCCGGCAACTTGCTGGGCTTCGGCGGCATCGAGAACACGCGCTTCCGCAGCCCCGTCCGGCCCGGCGACCGACTCGTGATCGTCGCCAAGGGCACGCGGGTCGATCGTCGTCAGACGATCTTTCACACGCAAGGCTTCGTCGGCGAAAAACTGATCTTCGAAGCCGACGTGATGGGCGTTCCCATCGGCAAGCTCAGCGATGTGAAGTCGAGTTGAGATCGTAGCGGCAGCCACTCGATGTCCGCGTCACCGTTCGGCGGAAGTCATCCGCGCTAGCGCGATCGCTCCGTGGACGACGACCGCCTCACCCAGCTCGGCCGGCACGATGTCGGTCAGCCCGGCGAAAGGCTCGAACACCCGTTCGGCAACGACTTGTCGCAACGGTCGGAACAGCAGTTCCTCTCCCATCAACGATACTCCGCCACCGATCACCACCCGCCGTGGACAGACCAGGACGATCGTCGCGCAGATCGCGTCGGCGAGCGCCGAGACGGCGCGAGCCAGGACTCGCGCCGCGATCGGATCACCTTCGGCCGCCAAATCGCGAACGTGTTCGGCCGTAATGGCCTCCGGGGAATCGGCGGCCGCGATCAATCGAGCCGCCTGTGCCGGATCGTGTGTCGCGAGCGCGCGGGCGAAACGACCGATCCCCCAGCCGGACGCGAGGTGTTCGAGGACATCGACCGAGCCCGTCGGCGATTCGGAATCGCGAACGCGCAGATGGCCGATCTCCGCCGCCCCGCGACCCGTCCCGCGTGCGATTCGACCATCGACGATCAGGCCGCCGCCAATCCCGGAGCCGATCGTCATGTAAAGGATCGGCGAGAGCCCGCGGGCGGCCCCGAAGTGGGCTTCCGCCAGGCCGGCCACGTCCGCATCGTTGCCGAGTGACGTTGGCAAGCCGAGCGCGTCGCCCAGCCAGTCCGCGAGCGGAAAGCTGTCCCAGCCGATGATTTGATGCGACTTGATGACCGACCGCGTGGCATCGTCGACGGGCCCGCCGAACCCAACGCCCGCGCCCCGAAGCTCCGCTCGATTGAGGTTGGCGGACGCGAGCAATTCCGGGATGGCCGACAGAATCTGTTGGCGAATACCTTCGCCACCGCGCGCCGGCTCGACGACCCCGCGCCAGAGGCCGGCCAATTCGCCGTCGCCCCGGCCCAGGCCGAGTTGAAGCTTCGTACCGCCGATCTCGATGCCGAGGAACATGGTGCTGTCAACGTACGAACCGCGAGCTACTTCTTCTTCGGCTTGGCCGCGTTGAACCCCGCCGGATCGAACGGGTCAACGCTCGTCGGCTTCGCCACGACGGGCGGACTCGACTGGCTGTCCTGGCCGAACGCATCGCCCTTCAACACGGGAACCGCCGGCCCGAGTGCCGGCAGCCGACCCGGTTCGATCGGCTTGCTGGTGCCTTCCCGAGCGATCTTGACCCACGATTCGAGGGCGAGGTAGGCCGGGTGCGTTCGCGAGCGAATGGGGGCGTCCGTCGCTGAGCCATGGGCCGTCAGAGTTTTGGTTAGGATCAAACTTTTCGTCGGGTCGGCCGGGTCGATGTATGGCAGGGCGGCCATGAGATTTTGCGACACGGCCGATCGACCGCCGGCGGCCGTCAGGCGGAAGCCCTTCGCGTCCGCCGTCGCATGGCAATTCGAACACGTGTTGACGAGAATCGCGTTGACCTTCGACGAGAAAAGTGGGAACGACGCGGTGTTGTATTCGAGGTTCTTGATGTCCGCGACCGGTGCGGGCGCGCTCGACGTTTCTTCGGCCTTCGCCGGGCGAACGCCCGGCGTTGGCTGGGCTTTCGCGGCCAACTCGAGAGTCAGGACAAATCGTTCCGCCTCGCTAAACCCGGGGCGCATCCGAGCGGCGGCACGGGCTTCGAACAACGCCTCGGTGGGCAGGTCGTGAAGCTGGCACCAGCGGGCAAGGCGCAAGCGCTCGTCCGCATCGCGCAAATTGGCTCGCTCGGCAACGATCGCGAACGCGGCCCGGCGATCGGCGACCACGGCCAGGACGCGCGAGGCCGGCAGAGTCAAGTCGCCGCCAACGGGCCGACGCACCTGATAGCCGGTCTCGACCTTGGTGACTTCGCCTTCGAGCAGGTTCTCGTTGTCGAGGACGAGGACCTTGGTCTTCGCCGGTTCGGCGATTAGGAAGGCCGGCCCCAGGAGGACGGCACACGCGATCAGACGGAGTTTGGCGTTCATGGCGGGCGGAAGATAACGGCTTGGCGGGGCGTGTCAAGGCGGAGATTACGCTGCCCCCGGCACCATGACCATCCAGCCGATGCCGAACCGATCCGTGACCATGCCATAGCGGGGCGACCAGAAGGTCTTGCCCAACGGCATGGTCACCTTGCCGCCTTCGGCGAGGGCGGCGAAGGCGCGATCGGCCTCCAATTCGGTCGCGACGTATAGGGCGAGCGAGAAGCCGCTGAAAGTCGAGCCTGCCGAGCAGCCGTCGGAAGCCATGATTGTTGTCTCGCCGACGCGGAACGACGCGTGCATCACCTTGCTCTCGAAGCCCGGTTGCAACACGCCGGGCGGCATGGGCTGGGGGCTCTCGTTGAAGCGCATCACCAAATCGACGTGCGCGCCAATGGCGCCCCGATAGTACGCGAGCGCCTCCTCGCAGCGGCCGCCAAAGAACAGGTACGACTTCACGTTGCTCGACATGGTGTTACTTCCGTTCAAAGCTCCGGATCAAGCCGCCCGCCGCCGATAGAAATGGTTTCGCCTCGAACCCGTACAGTTGGTCGAGTCGCGTCTTCAACCGCGATTCGACGGTCTCACGGTTCGCGCCGCGGAGCTTGAGGCGGGTGACCGCATCGAGTTTGTTCCACGTGTCACCCGGTGCCGCGCCACCGACTTCCGACTGAAGTGTGACGAGGGCCCACGCGACTTGTTGGGCGGCATCGTGATCGAGGTACAGGCCGTCCGGGCCGGGCTTGCCGCCCAATTTTTCGAGTTCCGTCACGCGGGCCGCGAGTCGGTCGTAGAGGATTTTCGTGCGGACCGGGGAATAGACGAGCGGTCCCATCAACGGCTGAATGGACTTGCAGGCCTCGGCCAAGGCGAGCGCCTTCTTGCCAATCTCGTCGGGCTTGCCGAACGGCCGGGCGTCGAACGACTTGTTCAAATCGGCTAGCCCCTCGCGAATCGACTTGAACGCGGCCGTCACCTTTTCGGTTTCGACCCCCTCACCAGACTCCGCGTGGCCAAGCACGACCTTGAGAGTCTCGGTCGCCCACGGCCGCATCGTCGGCCGGCCGGGCACACCGCGATAGCCGCGATTCTGGCGATCGCTGTTCACCTTGAGATCGTGGTGGCAGGCGTAACAGTCGAAATGCGCGAAGTCGAGCGTCTCGCCGTCGAGCTTGGCCGTGTCACTCGCATCCGTTGCGAGGAGCCTCATCGTCGCTTCGAACGCCGCGACGGTGCCGAACGCGAGGTTGCGAGCCGGAGCCGATTCAACGTCGGCCTTCGCATGATGGAACAGCTTCCGAGCGGCGTCCGCGTCGAGGCTGTTGAGATATTCGTTCTTCGCCGACGCGTGATAGTGTCGCGGTTGGTCTTCGGCGTAGCGTTCGAGTTCGAACGGCGGCAACGGCGGATGGCCGGCCGCGTACATCTCGTGCGTGACGAACTTCCCTTCGTCCTTGTTGCCGACGTGGCACGATGCACACTTCATCGCCTTCGTGTAGGGGTCGCGGAGATCGACGAGGCCCAATCCCGTTTTCGCGTTGGGCCCTTTGTCACGCCACGTCTTCAACGTGTGTGGGCCGAACCAATTCTCGGCGAACCCGTGGCACGATTCACAACTGACTCCGTTCGACGTTTGGAATCGATCGCCCGCCGGCTCGCGTGGCCCCTTGACGCGGCCCGGTTGGAGATCGACGGCATGACAGGTCAGGCACTCGGCGGCCGCCGCGACCTTGTAGTCCTTGCCCCGGTCCGGCGATTGGCCAAGTATCGCTTGCATTCGGGCAGCGAGATTTGGTTTGCCGTCCGGATCAACCTTCGGAGTGATGTTCTCCCAGGCCGACGCGTGCAAGTCTTGCTGCAACCAAGTTTCGTACTCGTTCAGCTTGATGAACTTGTCGACGCTTTCTTTCTTAAACTCGCGAAACTGAGCGGGCGACAGCGTTTCGCCGCCATGGCAACCGATGCAGTGATGCGCGCTGTAGACCTGTCGGATCACACCCGCCTTGCCTTCCCCCTTCGGTTCCTGGGCCGCGCCGTCGCGCGTCGTCGTCAAGGCCAGGCCGGCGAGGCCGAGAATCGAGGCTGCGGCGAAGCGCACGAAGGTCGGCTTCATTTCGTACCGTCGGGTCGGAGTTGCCGGAACAAGTCAATCAGTTCGCTCGGCTTCACGTTCTTCGGGCTATCGTAGCCGCCCGGGAAACCAAGTGATTTATTCAACGATTGCAGAGCGGATCGTGGGCGCGGGTCGCGGCCCTTTGGGTCGACGACGGCCCACGAGTAGTACAGCGAACTGGCCGCCAGGGCGTGTTGCGTCGCGCCGTCCCAGTCCGGGTCGCGGAGTCGGCCGTCGCGCAAGGCGTGGGCGGCGATCGCATCGAACTTCGCCGCGAGTTGTCGACCATCATAGGGGCGGACCTTCGACCACAGTTGGGCCGACAGGTTCAAGTCGTGCAGTCGGCCATCGAAGCGCCGAGCCAGTTCACTCGCGCGCTCGGCGATGGCAGTTCGATTTCGGCCCGGGCGTTCCATGAGTGCTGCGAGCGCTTCGACTTTTTCGGGTAGCCCCTCGTCGTCGGCCGCGAGGTCCGCCGTGCTGAAGTACCAGGTGCCCCACGGCAAAGCGCCTGGCGAGCGCGTCGAGTTCACGTGCGGCTTCCACGCGTCGTTCGACAAGTCCTTGTGGCACGCGAAGCAACTGTACTCGGCGAACTCGGGCCACGAACCCGTGGCGTTCTTCGCTCGACGTGCAAGTTGCTCGGCCGCGATACGGGCACACGCGACCTGGCCAATCTCCCAGGCCCGGGCGTCGAAGTCCGGGCCGTGTGCGGATTCCTGCCAGTGGCGCTGATAACTGTGATGGAAGCCGGTGTACTCGAACGCGAGCCGCGGGTGGCCGGCGGCAATGAGGTCGTGATTGACATCCCGTCCCGGCCCGCCGACGTGACAGGCCGCACACATCGTGATCCGGAACTCGAGGTCCTTCATCGGATAGAGCCCGAATTGTTCGGCCTTCTCGCGGGCCGAAAGCGACTTGAAATTGCCGCGGAAGTGCGACGCCAGATACTTCTCCCCCGGCCCATGACACGTCTCGCAGCTGATCGTGTCCGTGCCGAAATCCTTCGTCGAGGCGAGGTCGGGCGAGTGGCAATTTAAGCAGGTCGCGTCTTCGTAGGCCGGGGTCACTTTTCCGGGCTTCGAGCCGTGCAGCAAGCGAACCATTCGCTGCGAGCGTGGGCTGCTCAAAACTTCGAACGCCTTTGAATGCGGATCCGGTCCGGCCCACGTCGAGTACTCGCCCCCGGGCTTGCCGAGGTCGCCGCTGTTGTGACAACTCGCCGACGAACAGGACAGGCTGCCGACGAACCCCGCCTTCGGGAGAGCGTATTCGAGGGTCGGCACGATCGAGTTACGTTCGGCGACGGGACCGTCGGCCGAGGTGAGGCCGACAGCCAGGCCGATGCCGGCCAGGGCCAACGCGATTGGAATGCGAACGGGGACCACGCGGGAAAACCGGGTGCGCGACGTAAGTCGTCTACTCCGTGTGAGTATCGCCGACCGGGCGCGGTCGCGTCAAGGGGCGGCCACGAATTCTCCGGGGCCGGCAAGTTTGACCGAGGTGGGGTGCCGTCAGAATTGGTGGGACCGTCAATGCCCTTCTTCGTGCAACGCCTTTCGCACGGGCCGAATCGAGAAGATGTCGAACACGCGCGGCCCATCGGTGCGATACGGCCCAGTCGGCTTGCCGCCGAGGTTTGGATGATACGACAGGAACACGCGCCCCGGCTTCCAGCCGTGGCCCACATAGTCGTACCCGAACGTGCCATCAATCGGGCCCCGCGCTTCGCCGCCGAACAGCTTGCCCCCGCCGACGTAGCCCGGCGATTCCTTGGCCGTCAGCGCGGGCCTGGCCCATGGCGCAACGACGTTGGCGTTCCCGGCCCGGGCCTGCGTGTGGTCGGCGGCCGTCGTCTGCGCCGACGCGGAGCCGATCGCGAGCAACGATCCAACGAGAGCGGACAAAGTTACGCGCACGGTCGAAGCTCCGAAACGAAGAGACTTCGTTACATCGACCACGATCGTGCGGTGGCTGAATTTTTCCTGGCTGTCCCCGGAGTTTGTTCAAATCGGCATCCGCGCGAGCATCGCCGCGTGGATCGGCCGGTTGCCGGCCACGATGTCGGGCTGGAACGGATCGAGCGTCGAGCCGTTGGCGCGCGTGGCGAGTCCGCCCGCCTCGCGGACCAGGACAACCCCGGCCGCGATGTCCCAGGCGAAATTGTCGAACGCCCAGTAGCCATCGAATCGACCGGCCGCCACGTAGGCGAGGTTTAAGGCGGTCGAGCCCGTTCGCCGTAGCGCCTGGGCCTCGTACGAGAACGTTCGCCACTGCGCCAGGTTGCGTTCCTGGCAATCGGGGTCGGGCGGGAAGCCCGTTGAGAGTAGCGCCGAGACGAGAGTCGTCACGCCACTGACGGTCATCGGCTTGCCGTTGAGTGTCGCGCCGAGCCCGGTCGCCGCGCTGAACATTTCGTCCTGCCGGGGGTCGTAAATCGCGCCGACGATCAGTTCACCCGCGTGCAACAGGCCAATCGACACGCAGTAGGCCGGCACATCGTGAACGTAGTTGGCCGTCCCGTCGAGCGGATCGACGATCCAGGTTGGCACCTTGGGATCGACGAGCCCGGCCTTCGCCCCGGGGTCTTCCTCGCCGAGGAACCCGAGCGTCGAGAAGCGGGCGTCCAGAAATGCTCGTATCGCTTTTTGCGACGCGTGGTCGGCCTCGGTAACGAGGTCGGCCCGGCCTTTCTCGCGAACGGAGAACTTGGTGCGCCACGACTCGAGTTGATCGGCCCCGAGCCGGGCCGCTTCCTCGGCGGCCGAGCGCCAGTCGGCAAGTGGTTGACTCATGCCGTCAGTTTACGCCCGACCTGACTTGTGTGAAGGAGCGTGCCTGAGCCGGGACTGGTGAGGCTCGTCGGTCGTCCAGAGGGAGGGATGCTGCGAAAACCCGGTCGCGAGCTGGGGCTCAGAGTCCGTGGGTTGCGGCTCCGCCGTGCTGGGTGGCGGAACATTTTCCGCGTCACACCGAACGCCCTATTCCTTGGGCAGTTCCGCGTCGGGCGCGTCGTGGTCCTTGCGCATCAGGCGCGACACGCCGTAGCCTAACAGTATCGCACCGAGGACGAGGCCGCCGCCGGAGCAAAGCATGATCGCGTCGCGGCGGTCGAATTCGAAGGGGCCGCGCGGCGGATCGTCGAGCGGGCGAACGTCGGGGAGCGGGATCAATTCGACATCGAAGCCGGCTTCGACGAAGGCCGGCTGGGGGATCGAGGCCATCGGGACGGCGTCGGCCGGCGCGGCGACCGGTACACTCATCCGCGCGGCAGCGGGCTTGCGGCCGGCGGTTTCCAGGCGACCGACCGGGATGCCCGATGGTGGATTGGACTCGAATTCGCCCGTGCTCTCCAGGTATTTCACGAACGCCGGGAGCGGGGCCGGCGCGGGCCAGGCGACCGGCGTGTTCTTCAGGAACAGGTGCAGGGCTTGGGCCGCCCGGTCCGGCGTGGCGTAGCGCTGGGCGGGGTCCTTGGCGATCATCCAGTTCAAGACGTTCTGCAAGCCATCTGGCACGCGTGGCATCGATTCCGCAAGCGGCTTCACCGGCTCGTTGGCGTGCCGCATCACCGTGTTCAGAACGCTCGCGTCCGGGAACGGGGGGTTGCCCGTGAGCGCTTGATAGAGCACACAGCCTAACGAATAGATGTCGCTCCGAATGTCGGCCGCGCTCGCCTTGCGGGCCTGTTCCGGGGCCAAATAATCCGGCGTGCCGAGCAGTACGCCGTCGCCGGTCAGGGTTGTTGGATCATCGACGTGCGAGCGAGCGGCTTCGTCGAACACGGCTTTGCCGAGGCCGATATCGAGAATCTTCACGGGCCGATCGAGCGTGTCTTCCGACTTGCCCCCGGTGTCGACGAGCATCAAGTTGGCGGGCTTCAAGTCGCGGTGGATCAGGCCGCGTTCGTGGATGTGTTGCAAGCCGATCAGGGCTTGATGCACGATTCGAACGGCCTCGACCGGGGTGAGCGTCTTGCGTTTCTCGAGCACGTCTTCGAGCGTGTCGCCATCGAGGTATTCGAGCACGAGGTAGTGCCGGCCATCGGCCTCGCCAATCTGAAACGACCGCACCACATTGGGGTGATCGAGCCGCGTCAGCAGCTTGGCCTCGCGGCGGAAACGCGCCAGCACTTCGGGGTTCTTGGCTTTGGAACTCGGCAGCACCTTGATCGCGACCGTCTGTCCGCTCGCGTGAACCGCCTTATAGACGCCGGCCATGCGGCCCTTGGCGAGCAGTTCGAGGATCTTGTACTCGCCGAGGAAGAACCCCTCGGAGTGGCCGCGCATGAGCAACGCGGCCTGATAGTCGGTCAGATATTTGTTGAGTATCAGGACGCGGCGGAAAGCTTCGAGGTCGTCGGACTCGGCGCCGCCGGCCGGCGAATGCCGCGCGACGGCCTTCACGTCGTCGGCGGACAGGAGCCGCGACTTGACGAGGAGGTTCGACAGGTCTTTGACGGAAGTCGGCGCGGTCGGCATTGTGCTCCGAAGTCTGACGGCTTCCACCCCGGCCGATGGCTTCGAGGCCGGGGTGGAAACGGGGCGGCAACCGATTCGACGGGGCCGGCATCTTTTACTTGATACGAAGGTGTCGCCTCGTTCAACCCCCGGCGAATCGCCGCCCTCCTTCCGGGACTCAACCCGACCCGATTTTAGAACCGATACTCGACGCCGAGCGAGATGCCCATGAACAGGATCGAGTCGCGGTTCACGAACGAACCCGGCAACAGCGGCCCGGTCGATGGCTGGACCGGCGGGATGAAGTTCTGGTTCACGCGCGAATCGATCTGGTCGCCAGCCCGGGCGGCCACCGGCAGATACAGCAGCGAATAGCCCGCGAAGGCCCGCCAGTGGTCGCCGAACTTGCGGCTCACCTGAAGGTCGAGTTCCGGAACGACCGTCCAACGGCGGGTCGTCGTCTGGCCGATATTGCTCACGAGGTTGTAGGTCCCACCCGGCAGGACTTGCGTAACGGCCCCGGGGCTCGAGATCGTCGTCACGCCATCGCGATCGACGCTGGTCTTCGCCTGGCCCAACGTCACCTTCGGGCGGGCGGTGAACGACCAGCAGCCGCAACATTTCTCGAGGTCGAAGCCGAGCGCGAGGCCGTGGAACTTGGTCTCGGCCTCCCAGGTGTCGTCGCAGGTGATGAGCGTGCCGGCCGGGACCGCGATCGGGCCGTTGGGGTCGGGAGCGAGGGTCTTGCGAATCGTCAGCTTCTCTTCGTAGTTGATGTGTCGATAACCCGCGAGGCCATCGAGCCGCCAACCATCGCCGCACCACAGTTGCTTGCGGGCCAACACTTCAAATGCGAACAGGTGGCTGGCTTCGTAGTCAACGGAGGTCGAACCGGACACGATGCCGGGGAACGCAATGAGCACGCGTTGGGCCGCCCCCGAGCTGGCGTCGACGAAGGGCGACGAAGCCACGATCGGGTTGCCGTTCGAGGCGATCGCGAACGAGGCCGTATCGCCGGCGAGGAACGTGAAGTTCGCTTCGACGCCGAACGTCTTGGACTCGTTCAACCACCGACCGGTTGAAATTCGGAACCCGCTGCGGCCATCGTCGAGGTACTTGTCGCCGCCGAACAAGACTTGCGTGCCCGGCGCGCCGAGCAGGCCGGCCTGACCCACGGGCGTGCCGGCCGGGCTGGTCGTCACGAGCGGCGGCAGTCGGCCTTCGGTCGCGCGCCAGTTCAAATACTCGGCTCGAATCCAGGTGCATTCGTTGTGCGGGCAACACGTCAAGCATTCGTTCACCGCGGAATTGCCGGTGAGTTGCGAGGTCATCGACCCGCCGTAACTTGGCGCGGTTGTGACGATTGGTCGGGCCGAAGTGGCGGGCATGGTCTTGATCGGCGCGGCCGGCTCGTCGGCGGTCGCGAAGATCGTCCCGAGCGCGGCCGCCGGGCGAACCGACTCGTCGACCATCGGCGGATGAGCCGACACGGGCTTGACGACTCGAGCCGCCGGCTGAGCGGTCAGGCCGGCCACCGGGAGAAGTACGGCCAAGGCCGCCAGAGCGAAGCGTCGCATATCAGACCCGTCCTTGGGACCGCGAACGCGCCGAACGATTGGCGCGGTTGGTTTCATCAATCATCGGCGAATCGACGGCGCCTGCGGACGGGAAAACCAGAACACTCCGCCGATCGCGGTCGGGTTCTGCGGGCCGTGCCGCCTGTACCGTCTTTGCGAAATTCCGAAGTCGTTGTTTCGCTTTGATCGGCCCGTGGCATGGAGAAGTGACGACGGGCCAATCGGGCCCGACTTCGAGGAGAACTTCCATGGCCTATCTCGCACCGACCGTCGATGGAGTCGGATATTACAACGTGAACTTCGCCGTCGGCAATGGGGCCACGAATCGTCGCGACGACGTGTTCCTGGTCCAATGGATGTTGCAACACATTTACAAGGACGACCCGACGTTCTTCGCCCCGGAGAGCAAGCCGCTCGCCGTCGATGGCTGGATCGGGCCGCAAACGATCAAGTGGATCCGCGCGTTCCAGAGCGACGTGATTCGCCGCGGCTTCGCGCTGCACCCGGATGGGCGCGTCGATTCGGCTCGCAAGGCCGTCGGGGCGGTGAGCAAGCTGCCGTATACGATCTTGCTTATGAACGCCTTCTTCCATCAGGCGAACCCGAAAGTGTTCCTCAACCCGGCCTCGGACCCCGGCGTGCCGAAGGAACTCTTGAAGGCGCTGGCCACGAACAACGGCGATGCCGGCCCCTTCGAGAACCCGCCGATCCAGGTGCCGTCGTCCGGAGGAATCTGACTTGCGAAGACGAGCGATGTTTGGCGTAGCCGCTCGCGAAGCCGTAAGAATTGCAGATATTGGCTTTCAGGTTGATAATGCCATCGTGTCCCAGGGTAGCCCGCTGCGCGGAC
>JANLUE010000633.1:0-2580 GCA_031363325.1 Gemmataceae bacterium | reverse complement strand
CGAACGACCTTCAGGCCGTCAGCAAACGACAAGGCGCCGGCGAAGACCAGGGAGGTGTACTCGCCGAGGCTCAGGCCGGCCGTCGCGATCACGTCGTTCGCCGCTTCGGGTTCGGAAAGCTTCAACGCTTCGAGCGCGGCCAGGCTGGCGACGAAGATCGCCGGCTGGCTGACATCGGTGGCGTTCAGTCGCTCGGCCGGCCCCGTGGCGCAGAGGGCCAGAAGTTCGTAGCCCAACACGCTCGACGCTTCGTCGAACAGGGCCCTGGCGGCCGGGGTCGAGCCCGCGAGGGCGACGCCCATGCCGACGTACTGTGCCCCCTGACCGGGGAAGAGAAATGCGGTTTTCGGCATGGCCTATTCGTCGCGAACCTGGGGCAACGCTTCGAGTTCCTGGACGATCTTCTCGTTCAATTTCACGCGGACGTTCTTCGCAGTCATGCCAAGCGCGTTGCGGATCGAGGTCTCGCGCGACGAGCCATGGCAAACCACGCAGATTCCATCCACGCCGAGCAACGGGGCACCGCCGAACGTCTCATAGTGAACCTTGCGAATCAGCCCCTGGAGGGCGGTCATCGCGGCGACCTTATCGTTCGGCAATGGCTCGATCACTTCGTGGGCGACCGACTTCATCAAGAAGTCGAGCACGCCTTCGGACAACTTGAGGACGACGTTCCCAACGAACCCATCGGTGACGACCACATCGGCCGCCCCACGATGAATGTCGCGACCTTCGATGTTGCCGATGAATCGGTCCTTCAGGCCGGCCTTCAGAAGCGCGTACGCCTCCTGGGCGAGGTCGTGGCCCTTGCCTTCCTCTTCGCCGACGTTCATGAGGCCGACCGTCGGGTTTTCCTTGCCGAGAATGTGCCGTGCGAAGACCGAACCCATCACGCCGTATTGGAACAGGTGGCCGGGCTTCGGATGCACGTTGGCCCCGACATCGATGATCGCACACGCGCCTTTGGCGGTGGGCATCATCGTGGAGATGCCGGGGCGTTTGACGTTCTTGAGGAAGCGCCGCGACATGAGGCCGCCCGCGACCACCGCCCCGGTGTTCCCGGCGGAAATGATCGCATCGACCTTCTTACCGATCATCAACTTCCAGCAGTGGGTGATGGTGTTGTCGGGCTTGCCGCGCAGTCCTTCGACCGGCGACTCGCTCATGCCGATGACTTGGGTGGCGTGGTGGAACTCGATGCGATCGCGGGGCGCGTCGGCCGGCAGGCACGCCTCGACCTTGTCCCGGTCGCCGACCAGGATGAGATGCATGTCCGGGTCGGCCGCGAGTGCTTGCAGACCCCCGGCCACGATCGGGGCGGGGGCGAAATCGCCGCCCATCGCGTCCAGAGCGATCCGCATGGCCTATTTCTCCGCGGAAGCTTCTTCCATGTTGATGACGACCCGGCCCTGGAAGTACCCGCAGTTCGGGCACGCCCGATGGGCCATCCCGGGCTCGTTGCAGTTCTTGCAGTATTGAACTTGCACGGCCGTGACGGCGTGATGGGAACGCCGATGTCCCTGCTTGGAGCGTGAAGTTCGTCGCTTCGGTACGGCCATAGCTATCCGCCGGCTAAATGTACGGTAGAGTCGAAAGCGATTACAGTACGACCGCCCGAAGAATCGGACAGGGGCGAACGAGAATCTCGTCGGGAACGAGCGTTGATCGGCCGGAATGGAGTTGCCATTGGTCGCGGGCCGAAGGCGACGTACAATTTCATGCCGGCGCGATCGCCTTGCTCCTTCCGCCTGAACCGGTGTGCAATTTGTGATCAATTGATCGGAGGCTCCATGAAGTCGCATTTTTCATTGCCCGCTGGAGTCCGACTCGATTCGTGGTCGGCTCCGCAACCAACGAACACTCCAACTGATGCTCCGGAAGTGGCGGCGCTGCGCGAAGAATTGCGGACAACCATGCCCCAGATGGCCCAAGTCCTCGAACTGCTCAATGAATTGCGGCCCGCGCTCGACCTTTCGGGGCGAATCGCCGGCCCTCAGCCGGTTGGGACCGATGTCTTTCTTACCTTATCGGTTCCAAAGGGGCTTGCCGGCAGTGGCGGACGGCAGAAAAATGGTGGCGGAAACATTGTCCAAGCACAATCGCCCTGAACTCAAACGGTAACGAAATTCGCCGCCACTTGGAGGTGAAAATTTCCGATATTCCGTTCCCACGGGATTGCGAAAACCACGCGCCGCATTATCCCTCTAGTGAGCGCGAAGCTCCTGGCCTTTCGCGCACCTTCAGGTCCAATGGTCCGCGCTCCGGAGATCGAGAGTTTTCGTAGGCAAGGTCAATCTACAACCGCTTATCCTCAATCGACTTACGGCGTAGGTGCGACAAAATGACACGAATTGACACAAAAAACCAAAGATGTTTTTTGGCCGCCGAGTCTTTCCGGCCGATCGCGATCACCGATGACGTGTTCTTGCGGATTCGCCTGTCCCAAAATGTCCACGAATGTCCCAAAAAACGAAAGATGTTAAACCCGGTTCCGGCCGAAACCTGGAATTTAGAACTTCGCCGTAGTAGCGCGGGGCGAGGTTTTGAAACTCAAGGCTTCAGTCGGAACCGAGCTTAAAC
>JANLUE010000629.1:0-2543 GCA_031363325.1 Gemmataceae bacterium | reverse complement strand
CTCGGCTCCAGGAAGCGTGCGGTTACGTCGGGCCCGCCCCCGTCCGGCTCGAAGCGTATTCGGCCATGCTCCGCTGGCAATTCGAGAATTCGCCGACCATCAAGCCCGAACACGTGACGAACGCCCTCTCCAACATGGTTCTGTCGCGCAAGTCGGCCCAGCTCGCGGGCCTCGCCGTCTCCTCGGGTCGCAGTTTGTTCGTGTACGGCCCGTCCGGCAACGGCAAGAGCAGCCTGGGAAGACACATTCACTCGGCCCTGCAGGGCGACTACTGGATTCCATTTGCGATTTCGGTCGCCGGCAACGTGGTTCGCGTGTTCGACGATCACTGTCACGAACGCGTGGCCTCCGGAACAAATCTGCCCGAATCGGTCGATCGCCGCTGGATTCGCATTCGTCGGCCGATGGTCGTGGTCGGAGGTGAACTGACGCTCGAACTCCTCGACTTGATTTACAGCCCGGCGTTCCGGTTCTACGAGGCCCCGCCGCACCTGAAGGCGAACGGCGGCGTCTTCCTCGTGGACGACTTCGGCCGCGAACGCGTGTCGCCGGAGCAGCTGCTCAATCGGTTCATCACGCCGATGGAACATTCGATCGATTACTTCACGCTGCGGACCGGCCAGAAGATTCAACTGCCGCTCCGCCACGTGCTGATCATCGCCACGAACCTGAGCCCCGACCTCGTGACCGACCCGGCGTTCCTGCGGCGAATGGGTTATCGCCTCTATCTCGGAGCTCCGACCGTCGACCAGTACACGCGAATCTTCAAAGAGTACGCCCGCAAGATGGGGACCGAAGCGACTCAGGAGACGATCGACCGCTTGCTCGACCGCTATCGCGAACAGAATCGGGAAATGCGTTCGTGCGAGCCGCGCGACCTGATCGAACGCTCCAACGACATTTGCAAATTCCACAATCGACCACTGGAGTTGTCGGCCAAAGTGCTCGACCTCGCCTGGACGGGCTACTTCGGCGAGGGCCTGCCGTTGAACCGATCCGAAGCGCCGACGATCAAGGAATCGGAAGTGGTTTAGTCCGAATGGCGAACACCGTACCCGTAGCGTGCATGTCCGATTCGTCCGCGAGCGTTCCGTTTCTCCGCGACCCCGCCTTCCGCGACTTCTTGCAGGCCGTCCGGGAAACGGACAACGTCTCGAACTGGTTCTACATCGCCCGAACGTGGCTCTACCTCGTCGCGGTCTCGGCACTGGCCGTCGCCGGGCTCGAATGGGTTGTCTCGGCCGAGGTCGGTTGGGGGTGGGCCGTGCCGATCGGGGCTGTCGCGATCGTCCTGATCGCGGCGGGTCAACATCATCTCGGCGTGCTCGGCCACGAAGGCTCGCACCGCACCTTGTTCCGCAATCGCCTGTTGAACGAGGTCGCGTCGGATTGGCTGTGCATGTTCCCGATCTTCACGACGACCTACATGTATCGGCTTCAACATCTGGCCCATCATCAATTCGTCAACGACCCGGATCGCGATCCCAATGTGGTTCAGATGCGGGCGACGGATACGTGGCCGAACGGCCCGCTGTCGGCCCGAGGATTGATCGGCTACGTGTTGAAATTGTTCTGGCTGCCGCACCTGATGCGATTTCTGCGGTCGCGAATCAAGGACAATTCGATGGGCGGGACGCACGACGTCTATCGCCCGAGCGAGCCGTTGCCGCCGCGTTGGCCGAAGGCCGTCGGGGCCGCTTGCATTTTCGGGCAACTCGGCCTCAACTTGTGGCTCGTGTATCGGGAGGACCAATTTCTGCTCGCCGTACTCCCGGCTGCGTTGCTAATTGCCTCGCTTGTCTTCTTCGCTTTGCTTCCCACACGCTTCTATCACAAGAGCCGTGTGAAGCCGGACATCACACTTCGAATCACAACGCTGTCGCGGATCGCTGGTTACTTCGCCGTGTTCCACGGCTTGGCCTGGGTCAGTGTCGCGAGCGGCCGACCCGCCTTGTGGTATTGGACCGCTTTGTGGCTCGGCGCCTTGGTCACGGCGTTTCCACTGTACCTCGTGTTGCGCCAATTGTTGCAACACGGCAACGGTGGCCGCGGTCGCCTCGACAACACCCGCGTGTTCATCGGCCCGCGCACGGTGAACTTCTTCCTGCTCCCGCTCGGCCAGGACTATCACTTGCCGCACCATCTGTTCGCCTCGATCCCCCACTATCGCTTGCGGCAACTGCACGATCGCATGCGAGACTACCCCGAGTACCGCGCGACGGCCGTCGAAGTCGAAGGCGTCGTCCGCCCGTCTTCCGGCACGGACTACCAGAGCATCCTGAACGTACTCGGCGCGAATCGAACGGAGTCCGGCGAGCGATTCATCGACGGGACCGTGCTCGACGATTGCGAAGTGGCGGAGCGCGAGGCGATCGCGAGGGAAGAGGGGAAGTCGGTTGAATGAAGTCTGGAGACCCCGGCCGATGGCTTCGAGGCCGGGGTGGCTGGCGCATCTCGCGTGAGGGTTAGATCCGCTTGCCCAGGTTCGCGATCGCAATGTTGACATCGGCCGCGTTTACGATTCCGTCGCCGTTGACATCGGC
>JANLUE010000062.1:0-2526 GCA_031363325.1 Gemmataceae bacterium | reverse complement strand
GGTCAACACCGCAGAACGGATCAGCCGCCGACAACACGAAGCCGACACCGGCGTAACCTTTTTCGGGGTTGGTATTCGGCGCGGGGTTCCGCTCGTAGGCAGCGCGGGCTGTTGCAAAATCGCACCACGTCGCCGGGTCGGTGGAGGATGCACCCGCGCCCGTCCGAGCATTCACGGGAATCTTGGAGTACTTGCCTTTATCGGGTTGCCACACCGCCCGCCAAACCACCCACGGTATTGCGCGGCGGCCGCCGGCTTTAAACCCGGCGGCCCGAAATTATCCAAATTAAATCGAAGTGCCGAAGCGTCGGTTGAACTGATTCTGGTCGGACGTGTCCACGTCTTGGTCGTTGACGTAGTCGAACGTCGCCAACGAGGCCGCGTCCGTTTGGCCCAGGGCGGCCAGGAACTTGGTCCGGTCGGTCGAATCGACATCTCGGTCGCCATCCGAATCGCCGAACAGGCGATGCGTCTGGGAGGTGAAGTCGGTCGCCATCGTAACCGACGACGCGCTGGCCAGGTGGACGCGAGCCGCGACCACCTTGAGCGTCCAGCTACCGTCCGCCAGCGAACCGTAGTTCGTGGCCGACCCGCTGAAGGTGAGCTTCACGACGGTCTTGCCGTTCACTTCGGAAACGACTTGCGTCAGCGTTGGTCGGCCGCCGCCCGTTCGCGTGACCGCGAACGCCCCGCCATCGAGCGTGACCTTGGAATCGAAGGAGACCGTGATCGAGCGGACGAGGGATCGTTGCGCCGATCCATCGTTCACCTGGACCGAAGCGACTTTCGGCTTGGCCGCCTGGGCGGCGTTCACGGTCAAGCTGACCGTCGCCGTGTTCGAGGAATTGGCTGCGTCCTTGGCCTTGTACTGGAAGGAATCGGCCCCGGTGTAGCCGGCGGTCGGCGTGTAGGTGAACGATCCGTTGGCGTTCAACGTGAGGGAACCGTGCGCCACGCCAGTCACGAGTTCGGCCGTGAGCGCGTCGCCTTCCGGATCGGAGTCGTTGGCCAGAACGCCGGCGGCCGACACGTTCAGGGTCTGGCCGGTTGTGACCGAATACGAGTCGGCGTTCGCCGTCGGCGCTCCGTTCGTTGTCGTCCCGCCCGATTCATAAGCCCCGGTATCGTACGCGCCCCCGGCCGGACGCGAAGCGCCCGTCAGGTCCTTGGCGGGCGCGGGCTTGCCGTTCAAGGTGGCGATGCCACCGTTGATCGCCGGGCCGCCCGTCTTGGCGTGCAGATCGAAGGTCGTGGCGTTGACGAACACGCCGGTCGGCGTGGTGGCCACCGAGTGCGCGTCCTGACCCGTCGCCGAACGCCACTGGGCGAGTGTCAGCCGCGAGTCGCCATCGTCCGTCGTGAACCGGTCCATGACCGTGTTGTAATCGCTGACGAGCCCGCTCAGACTATCGGCCGAGACGGACATGCTGCCGCGATAGGAGGCGTTCGACATCAGGACATTGTTGAGGACCGTGTTCCCCGTCGCGGCGTCCACGATCGTCAGGGCCCAGCGGCCATCGGACGCCTGGAGGACGGTGTTGTTCGCGATGACGTTGTTCTTGGCCGGCCCGCCGCCATCGATCTGATAGAGCGTGATTCCGCCGGCGTGATTGTCGTAGAGCAGATTGTTCTGGATGCGCGAACTCTGGATTCCATCCATGTTGATGCCCGACCCACCGGTCGTGCCGTTGCCGTAGATCACGTTGTTTTCGACGAGCGCGTTCGAGATGATCCCGTCCGAGTTGAAGCCCGACCAGGTCTGGCTGGCGTCGCCGTTCATGTGGATGCCGCACCCGGCGTTGCCCCACGACGTGTTGCCGCGAATGATCGGATTGTCGGCGCTGTTCGAGAAGTAGATGCCATGCTGGAGGACCGACCGGGTCGTCACGTTGTTTTCGATCAGGATGTTCTCCGAGAAGCCCGTCAGGATGCCCCAGTACTGGTTTTGGTCGCAGTTGTTGTTGCGGATCACGACGCCGTAATTGATGACGGATCGAATCCCGGCGCGAGGCACGCCCGCGACCTTGAACCCCTCAATGGTGACGTAGTCGGCCCCTTCGAGATTGATGCCGTCCTGACCACCCGAACGAGGCGCATTGATGAGCACGCCCGGATCGGCCGAGAACGTGATGCGGGAACTCGTCGTTCCGTCGGCGGTGAGTTGAAATCCGGTGTACGTCCCGGCGCGAACGACCACCTGGTCCCCCGCCTGCACGTGGTCGGCCGCGTATTGGAGCGTCTTCCAGGTCGTCGTCGAAGTGGAATCGGTTCCGGTTGGCGACACGGTGTAGACCGCGGGCACGTCCCGCAAATCGAGTTCTTCCAGCTTGAGCTGCCGGCGCATAGCGCTCCTCCGATTGGGAAATGAGATGACGATGGGCTGAGGGGGCGCGAGGTCGGACGGGGGCGCATCGGACGGGGGCCCGCGAATGGGGCAACCGCCGACACAATCATGAATGCAACGCCGGGCGCGAATTGCCAGTGTCGAGCACGTTCAACTTTCCGCAATCGGAAAAGTCTCTTTCG
>JANLUE010000617.1:0-7474 GCA_031363325.1 Gemmataceae bacterium | reverse complement strand
CCCGATGTCCGACGGCCCGGCGATCGACGATTGGTTCAACATGCCCGAGGCGGCCACGGGAACCTTCGCCGACATCGTGTTTGATCGGCCGCTCGATCACGCTTACAGCTATGCGGTCCCTGCCGAATTGCTCAATCAAGTCGGCGTTGGCCAGCGCGTCGAGGCACCGTTCGGCCGGGGCGACAAGGCGACGATCGGTTACTGCGTTCGCGTCCACGAAGTGAAGCCGCTCCGCGAAGTCAAGTCGCTCGTCCGGATCGTCGACGACGAATCGCTGTTGACGGATGCTCTGTTGCGGCTGACTCGTTGGATGGCGGACTACTATCTGTGCGGCTGGGGCCAGGTTCTACAAGCGGTGTTGCCGGCCGGCGTTCGCGATCGAGCGGGCACGCGCGAGGCCGTTTTCGTCGAACCCGTCCCGGAACTCGACCTGCCAAACCCGCTTCTCGAGTTGACGGCGAAGCAACAACTCACGCTCGACAAACTGCGGAAATCCGGGCCGATCGAACAACGGCGCTTGCTTCGACAGGCGGCCGTCGGCCCGGGTGTGATTCGAGCGCTGATTGAAAAAGGCTATGCCCGCCGACACGTCGAACGAATCGAACGCGGCGACACGATCGCCGAAGAAATCTCGTTGCCCGTCGGCCCCATTGTCATGAACGCCGATCAACAAGCGGCGTGGGCACCGATTCGTGAAGCCGTCGAGGCCGGGGGCTATCACGCGTTCCTGCTGCACGGCGTGACCGGGTCGGGCAAGACGGAACTCTATCTTCGGGCCATCGAAGAAGTCGTTGCGCGTGGCGAGGAAGCGCTCGTATTGGTACCGGAAATCTCGCTGACGCCGCAAACGATCGAGCGGTTTCGGGGTCGCTGTGGCGAGGTGGCCGTCATGCACAGCCACCTGACCGACGTCGAACGCGGGGCGCACTGGCGTCGGATCGCGACGGGACACGTGCACGTGGTGGTCGGAGCCCGAAGCGCCGTCTTCGCCCCGTGCCGGAAGCTTGGACTGATCGTCATCGACGAGGAACACGAGGGGAGCTTCAAGCAGGAATCGACCCCCCGCTATCAGGCCCGCGATGTCGCGGTCATGCGGGCGAAACTCGAGAACGTGCCGATCATTCTCGGGTCGGCGACGCCGGCCCTGGAGAGTTGGGCCAACGCCGGACGCGGCAACTACACGCTTCTACAATTGCCGAACCGCGTCGAGAATCGGCCGATGCCGAAAGTCCATCTGATCGACCTGCGCCACGAGCCGAAGAGCGGCGGCCGGTTCTTCGCGATCGGGCCGACGCTCGAGGCCGGAATGCGAGAATCGCTCGGCTCGGGCGGCCAGGTGATGCTGTTGTTGAATCGCCGGGGGTTCTCGACGCACGTTCATTGTCCGAGTTGCGGCTACGTCGCCTCGTGCCAGAACTGCGATCTGGCGATGACGTTCCATCGACAACGGCAAAGCTTGCTCTGTCACTATTGCGGACACGAACAGCCGCCGTACAACACGTGCCCGACGTGCGGTCAAGCGTCGATCCTCTATCAGGGGCTCGGCACCGAGAAGTTGCAAGCGGAGATCGAAGCGAAGTTCCCCGATCGCGTCGTGCAGCGAATGGACAGCGACACGATGTCGAAGCCGGGGGCCCATCGCCGCGTGCTCGACGCGTTTCGCGATGGCCGAATCCACATCCTGCTCGGCACGCAGATGATCGCCAAAGGCTTGGATTTTCCGAACGTGACGCTCGTCGGCGTCGTGAACGCGGACGTGGGTTTACATCTGCCGGACTTTCGGGCGGCCGAGCGGACGTTTCAATTGTTGGCCCAGGTCGCGGGCCGGGCCGGCCGTGGCGAACGCGGCGGGCGCGTACTCATTCAGACGTTCACGCCCGAACATCCGGGCATCGCCCTGGCGGCGAAACACGACTTCCTGACCTTCGCGGCTCAAGAATTGGCTCATCGTAAAGAACATCAGTACCCGCCTTATCAACGCCTTGCCCGATTGATTGTGCGAAGCCTGAACGCGACGGCCGTCGCGAGTTTCGCGGAGACGTTGGCCGGCGCGTTTCGCGAGGCCTTGAAGAGGCCCGACTATCAACTTCTCCGCTCGCCGGGCTTGCGCCTCCTCGGCCCGTCGGAAGCGCCCGTCTATCGATTGAACAACTACTTCCGACATCACTTTCAACTTCAGTCGGTTAGCCCCGGCCTGTTGCACAACGTGCTCCGCGAAGTACTCGCCTCGGTTCGGGCGCCGTCCGGCGTCGAGTATCAAGTGGACATCGACCCGTTCAACATGATGTGAAGACCGGGCTGATTCATTTGGCCAGCAATTGAGCGCGGAGAGCGGCCAGTTCGCGTTCCAACTCGGCATTCCGAGTTCGCTCGCGTTCGGCCTCGGCCACTTTTTCCTCGGCCCGCGCCCGTTCTCGAGCAGCCTCCATGGCCTGAGTCTCGGCCCGAGCCTTCTCACGTTCGGCTCGAGCTTTTTCTTGTTCCGCGCGTGTACTTTCCTTTTCCGCCCGAGCTTTCTCGTGATCGGCGCGTTGATCCGCTTGTTCGGCCCGGTCCGTCTCCGCTTCCAACTCGGCCACCATTTCGAGGTTGCGAAGATAGCGCTTGTTCCGCCGATTCAGGCAGACGATCTTGTTCGCTTCGATTCGAAACCAGAGATTCACGGTCGGAATGTAGACGCCTTTGACGGGGTCGATCGCCATCGGCACGTAGCCCTCCGGCGTGGTCTGGAAAGCTCGCAGCTCCAGTCGCGACTGGCGGACCCGGCCGCGACGATCCACGATCACGTAATACGGAACCCCGATCTGGTGATAGTGATCGATCTTCGCGCCGACATCGCCCTTGCGGGTGGTCGGCGACGTCACTTCCACAACGAGCAGTGGCCGAGCGCCGGCATCGCGCATCCGGAATGTGGCGACATCTTCCGGCCATTTTTTCGCCGCGCCCTCGAACACGGCGAGGTCCGGCCCGTGGGGTCGAATCGTCGGATGCTGCCAGTCGACGCGATGATCCTCGAAGACCAACACGTCGGGTCGAGCGCGGAAGTGATTTTGGAAGGCGGCCTTCAGGTAGTTGCAGTTTTCACTGTGAGCGTCGTTCTGCACGATGAAGTCATCTTCTTCGGGGTGAAGGACGTCCATTTCAGTGAGGGGAACTTGGTCGAGTTGTTCGGTGCCATCGGGGCCGATGCGCGTGACGTAGCGATAGCCGTAGAACCACGGGTCCTCAAGGGTTGGGTCGGGCTCCGGCGGCGCGCTCAGCGAATCGATCAATTCGGCCGTGGACATGGCTGCACCCGGTTCAGGTCGGATGAGATGATTGTACTCCATTCCGCTATGATTTCGGCGTGATTGTCGAATCTGTCGCGAGCTTGTTTCGTCGTTTGCCCCGCTCCGTGCGAGCGATGGGATACGTTCGCGAAGTGAACGGCATCGCCGGGCGTTACGAACGTTGCCAAACGCACTGGGCCAATCATATCGCAGCGTGTCGGGCCACGATTCTACGGGGGCTGGAACGGTGCGAGCAGCGTCGCAAGGCCGTAATCCTGGGCGGCGGCCTGTTACACGATGTGCCGGTTGCCGAACTGGCGGCCACGTTTCGGGAAGTCGTCCTGGTCGATCTCATCCATCCGTGGGCGAGTCGCCGCGCGACGCGAAAGTTCACGAACGTTCGCCGCTTGACTGCCGACGTGACCGAGTCGATCGATGCGGCCTGGCGCATCGCCTGGGATCGCGACCAGCCGTTGCCACGAATCGAACCGAGACTGTTTCTCGACGATCCCGAGGTCGACTTCGTCGCATCGGTCAACTTGCTTTCCCAGTTGCCTTGCATGCCGATGACCTACCTGAGTCGTCAGGGGGCACACTCGCAAGCAAAGATCGACGAATTCGCGCGCAACCTGATTCGAGCGCACCTCGACTACCTGCGCCGACTGCCCGGTCGCGTGACCTTGATCACCGATGTCGAGCGGTTGAAGTACACGCTGGTCGGCCAGGTCGTCGAGCGCCGCGATTTGTTCTTTGGCGTGCCATGGCCGACGAATCGCGTCGAGTGGGAATGGCGGCTCGCCCCCTGTCCGGAGGCCGATCCGGCCCATCACTTCTATCGACGGGTCATTGGGATTGCGGACTTCAAGTAGTCGGCCGCCAACGTGGAGTCGGCCGGACTTGCCGCATTCACCCCGGCCGACGGGTCACCCGCGCCGGCGGTCGGCAACGACTGCGAATCGTGGTCGCGTTCCGAGGGCGGCATGGAATCTGTTTTGCGGTTCCGCCAAAACTGGCCGAGCCAACCACCGAGCACACCGCTCAAAATCTCCGCATTTTGCTTGACACGCCTTCCCATCGGCCTTAGAAGTCGCGACGACCGCTGGCCGCGCGCTTCGGAGTCGGGGGATTCGACGCGGGCCCCGCAATTTACGCCGCTTCTCTCGGCACGCGAAAGGACTCGCGATGGCCATCCTCTCCGGCTTCCGGGCCGCGCTCCGCGAATGGACTACTCAGTCACGGCGAACGAGCGTTCGACCGCGACTTGCGCTCGTGAACCTCGAAGGTCGCGAAGTGCCGGCGGTTGGCGGGGGGTTTCTCGGCGGCGGTTTGCTCGGCGAATATTTCGACAACCCCAACCTCGCGGGCTCGCCCGAATTCACACGCCGCGACGTCCGCATCGACTTCGACTGGGGCACGGCCGCGCCGGGCGGTTCGACGGCCAACGCTTTCCGCCGCGTCGGGGCCGACAACTTCTCGGTCCGCTGGACGGGCCAGTTGATCCCCCGGTTCTCCGAGACGTATTTGTTCCGGGCCGGCAGCGACGATGGGGTCCGCGTCTGGATCAAGCCGGCCGACGGCGGGTCGTGGACGCAACTGATCGACAACTGGGACCCGCACGCCTACGAGGAACAAGCGAAGTCGTTCGCGATGACCGCCGGCAAAACGTACGACGTGCGCATCGATTACTTCGAGCTGGGCGGTCAGGCGGCGGCCCGGCTCAGTTGGGCCAGCCCGAGCACGCCGGAAGAAACGATCGACCCGGCGACCAACCTTGGCATCAACGCAATCACATACGCCGATCGGATGTTCGCCGACACGACCAAGATGGGCCGGGCCGACTGGGGCGACCCGAACGATTACTTCCACGGCCGATCGGTCGGCACGGACGGCGACGGTTGGCCGACCGACGATAGCGGCCACCTGTTCTGGGAAGGCAAGGACCCGAGCGCGACGGCCGGCACGTATCGACTGAAGTTTCGCGGCAAGGCGGAAGTGTTCGCCAACTTCCAGAAGGGTCGATTCTTCGTCGGCGGTCGGGACTTCGGCAACACGTTGCCGAACGGTGTCGGCTACGACCCCACTTCGAACACGACGACGGCCGACGTCGTGGTCACCGGTGCTGAGTTCTTCCTGCTCACGTTCCGCAAGACGCAACGCGAATCCTGGTCCGAAACGAACACCGGCATCACGAACGTGCAACTCATGCGGCCGGGATATCAACCCGACGAAGTGTTCGATCGCGACACGAAGGCGGCATTCTCACGCTTCACCACGCTTCGCTTCCTGAGCGCCAACTTCAACGCCGAGCAGGACTGGAACGATCGCAAACGCCCGACCGGCCCGAAGGGCGTGTGGACCGATCGCGCGGCCGTCTGGGAATACGAGGTCATGCTCGCCAACGAAACGGGCAAGGACCTCTACATTACCTTGCCGATCAACGCCTCGGACGATTACGTTCGCAAGGTCGCGAAGTTGATTCGCTTCGGTTCGGACGGCACGAATCCCTACGACGGCCAGGTTGGCGCTCCACGATTCCCCGGCCTGAATTCGAACCTGCGCGTCTACGTGGAGTGGGGCAACGAAGTCTGGAACTGGGCGTTCGATCAGGGTAAGCTCGGTGTCGAGGCGGCGAAGCAAGCGGTTCGCAACAACACCCCCGATGGCCGCATCACCAACTTCGACGGCCAACGGCCCGAAGGCGATTACCGCCGTTGGACCGCGTTGCGAACGGTTCGCGCGAGCGACACGTTCCGCTCGGTGTTTGGCGACGCGGCGATGGGCGACCGGGTGCGGGTCGTGCTCGAATACCAGTACGACAACCATCAAGAGACCGCGACCGAAGCATTACGCTTCATTGATGCGTACTTCAACAACGGCGATGGCCAACAACACGTCGGCAATCCGAAGCCGGTGAGCTATTATCTTTGGGGCGCGGGCGGAGCTTCGTACTTCGGCGCGTCGAACCCGCGCGGCCTACTGGACGATGTGCAAGTTCCGAATGGCGACTTCAACTGGGTGGGTGCCGCGTCGGGCAAGCCGTGGTTCCGGCCGGACGGTGCGGGCTGGCAATTCACCGGCGACGCGGGCATCTATCGCAACCCCGACTGGGCGTCGGCCAATCAAACGTTCGCGCTCGATTGGGTCGGCTCGGTGCCCGCCGCCGCGAGTGGCAATCAGGCGATGTTCGTTTCGGGCACCGGGTCCGCGAGCGTCACGATCGATTTCCCGAAGTCCGGAATGTACGCCCTCGACTTCCAGGCGGCGGCCGAATCGGGCGGCGACATGGCCAACCCGCTCGACTTCTACTTCGACGATCGCCGCGTCACCCCGGACGGCTGGAAGCTCGACGCCAGCGCGACCGCGTGGAAGCCGGGCGGTTTCGGCCGCGATTCGTCGAAGTTCGAAGCATACGGCACCGTGCCCGTTTGGGTTCCGTCGGCCGGGCGGCACACGTTCAAGATCGTCGGCCGTGGCCGACTCGATCAGACGACGGTGATCGACGACGTTCGCGCGGCGAGTGCCGACGCGATCTTCAATTCAAACCTGCCCGGCGGTGGCCACGCGGCCGGCCAGGTTTCGATCGCCGACTATCAGCAGCAGCTCGCCAACCAGGCCCGCTACGCGCGCGCATATGGTTTGAACCTGGTCGCGTACGAAGGGGGCTGGTCGCTTGGCGGCGACTTCCATGCGAACCCGTTGATGAGTCACGCGAAGTATCGCGACCCGCGGGCCGGCTGGGCGAACACGGCCGCCCTCGCCGCCTTCCAGAAAGCGGGCGGCGAACTCAACGTGCTCGGCACCTACGAGCAGTGGCGGGCCGACGATCCCGCGAGTGCCGACGACGCGCCGCTCGTCCAAGGGATCGACGCGGCGCTTCGCAAGTTGCCGGCCGAACCGACGACCGGCACGACTATTCCCGGTACGTTGCCGATTTCGATTCGCACGCTCGACCTCGCTTACGGCCAGAACCATTCCGGCTTCGTGCGCTCCGGCGAATGGGTCAGTTGGGACGTGATCGCCCCGACGACCGGCGACTATTCGATCTCGGCGAACACGTCGCCCGGCGGGCGGGCGATGCTCCTGGTCGATGGCGACGAAATCGCGGAAGCGGGCAGCAGTGGCCGACTCGCGGGTACGGTTCGCTTGACGAAGGGCATCCATTCGGTCCGCGTACAGAACATCGCGGGCACGTTCTACGTGCCATC
>JANLUE010000573.1:0-4478 GCA_031363325.1 Gemmataceae bacterium | reverse complement strand
GATTAATGTTCGTGTGTCCAGTATAGTTCCCTTGAGGGAGTTTTGGTGGGAGAGACTGCGCGCCGACCGGGCCGGCGACCGAGAGGGGTGCGACAGAATGACACGAATTGCGACAGAAATCAAAAGAAGTTTAGTTTCGGCGGGGGCCGGTGGTCGGAAGGGCCTGTCCCAAATTGTCCACGATTGTCCCAAAAAACAAAAGAAGTTTAGTTTTTCGGTGGGTGGCGGCGGTTCGAGTCGATCATCTCGATGTTTCGCCCGATGGCCGCTTCTTCGTCGCCGGCGTGTACCGATCGTGGTTCCGAATCGAAAAGGGCCTGAAATACGGCTACGGCGGCGAGGCTGCTCTCGACCTCTACGATCTGGCGACGGGCAAGCGCGTCAAGCGTCTGCTCGATTCCCCCGGCTCGATGCGGCCGGCCGTCTACACGGCGGACGGCAACCTGATCGTCACAGGTGCCAACGGCGCGACGATCCCCGGCAATCGAACCGGAAAGATTGATTCGTCAGCCGCGACGATCGATCCGCTCACGGGAACGATTCTGCGAAAGTTCACCGATCGACCGGACGGCGTCAACGGCGGACACGCGGCCGCGCTGTCGGCCGATGGCCGGGCCCTGTTTCGCGGTCGGGAAGATGGCGGCATCGACGAATTCGAAGTGACGACCGGCCAGTATCGCCGCACGCTGAAAGGTCATCGGGATATGTCGTTCAGCCTGTCGACGGCCGCAACTGATTCGCGACGACTTTTGAGTGGCTCGAAGGACACGACGGCCCTCGTCTGGGACGTGGGCGTCGTGGGCGTGGCGAAATTCGGCAAGCCGAACTCGAAGTCTGATCCGGCCGACTTGTGGGATGCGCTCGGGCATCCGGACGGCGAGAAAGGTTTTGCGGCGATGGCCGACTTCGCGGCCGACCCGGCGTTCGCGGTCAAAGTATTGGCCGAGCGCATGAAGCCGGCCCGCCCCGGCCCGGACGCGGCCTCGATCGCGAAGCTCGTCGCCGACCTGGACAACGACCGCTTCGCCGTCCGCGAGTCGGCTGCGAAGAAGCTCGACGAACTCGGCGAGGCGGCCGTCCCCGCCGTGCGGGCGAAACTTGAGAAGACCGCCTCGACCGAAGTCGCGACCCGACTGACGCGCTTCCTCGAACGCTTCGACGGCCCACCCTCGGACGGCGACAAGCTGCGCCAAGCCCGCGCGATCGAGCTGCTCGAACACCTCGACACGCCCGCCGCCCTCGAACTCCTGAAATCCATCGCCGCCGGCGGGCCGGCCCACCAGACGACCCACGCCGGCGCCGCCGCGAAGCGAATCGCGGCACGACGTTGAGGCGCCAGTCCAATTGCAAATTGGGCCAACCGCTGAGCTAATTCACTTTCCAACGACGTGGCGGCAGAACGCCGCTTCTGCCGCCACGTTTTGGGCGAACTCGCGCCACCCTACACGAGCGTCTTCGTCTCGCTCGCCAGCGCGCCGACGAGCAAGTCCGTCGCGCTATGGATGTACCAATCCAACATCGTGCCGCCGGTCAGCGTGTCACGAATGCCATCGTCTTGAATTGTTGTCGCATTGATTTGCGTTGCTCCATTCAATCCTCCCGCCGTACCTGTGAGATGTGAGATTCGATCGGCATATGTAGAAACCGATGTCCATTCGGTGAAGATGTTATCGAGGGCCGTTGGGTCGGCGTCGAAGCTTGTTGAACCGGCAAGTAGCAGATCTTCGCCCGCGCCGCCGGTGAGTTTGTCCTGGCCTGAGCCGCCGAGAATCACGTCGCGGCCCGAGCCGCCTGTGAGTAGATCGTTCCCGGTTCCACCGACTAACAAATTGTTCCCGGCCCCGCCAGAGAGGCGATCGTCGCCAGGGCCGCCGAAGAGGCGATCGGTGTTCGCGCCACCGACGAGCGAGTCATTTCCGTCGCCACCATCGAGCAGGTTCGAGCCCGAGCCGGCTTTCAGTGTGTCGTTGCCGAACCCGCCGAGGAGTGAATCGCTGCCCGGCGGCTGAAAACGACCATGAGCCAATTGCCGAGCGCAGGTACTTTGCTATGGAGCCTCGACCGACTCATTTCCCGCCCTGGTGGCAAGCGCCGTAATGACCGCATCTGCAACATAGGTTGTGAATCGAACTGAACCATCTGTGTAAAGAAAATGCGCCCCCCCTGGATGCCTACTCCAATAGTGGAACGTGTCACACGGATTCTCATTGGTTCCGGCCTGGAAATGGTAAGGTCCATGTGCGCAAGTCGGAGTGCGGTAGGTCACCCGGGTTTCTCGCACTCCAAGAAGATAATCGGCCGAACCGTCGCCGGATTGACCGTAACCGACATACCACCAGCCGAAGTAGGAATCGCTACTTGGCGGCCGCTCGCCAACCGCCAAAGTCTGGCTGAGACCGTCCGTGATCTCCGAAAATCGGACGTGAGACCGGACGTAAATCACTCCGTCTCGAGTTGCTGCGTTTAAGCCAGAATTGGCAAGGTAGTGCGTGAATGCCGCCGTCCGTCCGTTCGAATCCGTCCCGGTCGAGCGGCCATCCGCGGTGCAAATCCAGACTCGAACGATCGCGGTTACATCACGATGTCGCAAAAACTCCGGAGGCCCACCAATTGTCCGAAAGTCTTCGGCAGCCTGGTCCCATAGCCCCTGTTGCTCCACATACGGTAGCATCCGCGCCAGCCATGACATATATGGGAATTTTGGATCGCCTGGGTCCATTCCCGCCGGCAGTGACTGATGTGTGTCGTGATACGATTGAAGGCTCAGTCCGATTTGGCGGAGATTATTGGCGCAGGAAATGCGCGTTACAGCCGCGCGAACTCGCTGAACAGCGCCGATAGACAGGCCGACTAGGAGGCCAAGAATCGCGACGGAAACGACGGTTTCGATAAGGGTCAGGCCCTTGCGGCGGTTTCGGTTCATTTCGACCCCTCGCACGATCAAACTCCACTCACGGGGCTCCTCCGTGATCTTCGCCGACGGTAGGCGAAAATTGCAAAGAATACAGAAAGGATCGCCCCGATCCCCAAGGCCGCCACTCTCCAACGAGACATCGGCGACGAACGCGGGACTGCCGTATCGATGTGACGGTCCTTCTTGGAAGCCTCCAACAAATGAAACATCCCGTCAATTTGCTCATAATTCACTGTTTCGTTCTGCTTAAGTCGGTAGAACGTATTGCCGAATTCCGTTCCGTCTCTACCGGCTTTCACGTAGGTTCCTTCGGGTAGCTTGATCGTGAAGTCCCTGTCCGTCGCTCGATAGTCTGCATCCAAATCCGTGAGCAAAATCTCCTGAACGGCGAACCGAAGCGTGCCTTTGCTGATTGGAGTGTATTCAATAGTCCTCTCCGGAAACCATCGGTCCCGCGAACACTGGCGCGCCGACACCAATTCTGCGACAACCATCGGAGCCTTCATCAATAATTCTTGTTCGGTCGAGTATGACTCATACCTAATCGGTAAGCAGCCACGATCGGGGTCTAGGTAGTACCGAGACAAGTCAAATGGCAAATGCGCTTTTTTGCGAAAACTAACTACCTCGGCCAGTGACTCTCCAACTGCTTGACGTGGCTCAACAGTCAATTCGTTCTCCGAAGGTCTCGACAACATTGAATGTGGTGCGCGCACGAAATGATAGGCCATGAATCCCATATCGAGTGGCGTCGGCCCAGTGAATTGATGCTCGCCCCATTCTTGGAGAACCAAGTTCGCGACTTCAATGTTCGGCACGTGGTGGAGCTGTCGCTTTCCATCTCGCAGCAATTGTCCGGCGGCAAACGGAACCACAATTACACCACCGCTCTTCTGGATGAGCGCCTTGCGCTCCTCGCTGGTAAAGGCCGAGGCCAAGCACTCGAACAATTCACGCTCGCCGTCGACTGTCATTCTGAAATCGCACGATACGGCATTTACCCATTTGCCCGCATGCACATCATCGATTGTAGCGGCATTCGCCCGCGTAACTCGATACTTGCATCGGTAGTGTTGGAATGACTCAAGATTGTGCGCCAGTCCAGTGATCGCAACCCGAGCTGAGTCATCACCGAACGCCGGCGAATTGCCGCCGAGTACCATTGCACAGATCGCGTAACATACGCCTGCTATTCGCCTGAAGCGTTGGACAGAATTCATCGTTCGCACTCCGTCAAAGCCCATCCGCGTGCAACGCAAACCGGGCTCGGAAGTTAACTCATTCTGTGTGAAAGGCCCGAGAATCTAGATATCCTCGATCATTCTTTCCGCTCACACTTAAGGGTCGTTCGGATCGCATGTAAAGCTGTATTTTTTACCATCTATCGTCAGCGAATAAATGTATGCAATGTATGCAACGCACTTTGGCGTATTGCATCCGTTCCCGTCCATCTTTTGATATGTTTGACACTGAGCACAGAGAATGTACGCGCGTGTACGACAAGTGCTTCCTTTGTTTTTGCCTTGTGGGTCGCAAGCCCCAAGGGGCCTCTCAGCGCCGACCT
>JANLUE010000503.1:0-2055 GCA_031363325.1 Gemmataceae bacterium | reverse complement strand
CCGGCAGCTTACGCAGCCGGGTCGCCGTTGCAGCATTGGGCGGTCCAATGGGGCGCGAATTCATCGAATCACTCCCTTGACGCCGATTACCTGAGTGGCCGCCAGGCCGTTGCCGAAATTCTTGAAGTCCTTGAACGTCCAGACCACTTTCTTTTCACGCGTGACTTCAAAGAGTTGCGGGTTTTTCTCGCCGGCGTGGCAGTTTCCGACGATCACGTTGCCGTTCGGCAGAACCTGCAACATCGTCACCCAGGCGAGCTTGATGCCGGGCAGTTCGTCCTGGCCGAGCTCCCAGACGATCTTGCCGTCCTTGTTCACTTCGATCACCCGATTGCCGTTGCCCGCACCGATCAACGTATTGCCATTCGTCAGGCGAACGGCGCCGAAGACTTCGACCCCGTGCCCTTCCGGGCCATGGCCATCGGACCGCGGCCGACCGCCGAGGTCGAGGGCATACGTCCAGACGACCTTGCCTGCGTCGTCGTATTCCCGAACTTTGCCGTCACCCTCGTGACAGACGAGATAGTGCCCGTTCGCCAGTTTGCGGGCCATGCGCGTATCGCGATGCGGGTTCGGGTGCTCCACGGTGAGCGGTACTTCCTTCACGACCTTGCCGGCCGAGTCGACCTCAACGATTCGCGCCGTGCCGGACTCGGCGACCATCGTCTTGCCATCGTCGAGGCGTTGGAAGGCGTGGATTTCAATTCGGCCCTTGTAGCCGTCCTTCTTCGCCTCGTAAGTCCAAACGACTTTCTTGTCCCGGGTCACCTCGGCCAGACTCGCGGATCCGGTCGGGAGCAAAATGTTGCCGTTCGGCAACAGGGCAAGGTCGTGCACCTCGGCCTTGGTGGCGTACTCCCATTCGACTTCGCCCTTCGCGTTCACAAGCGCGACCCGTCCCTTTTCGCCGCCAAGCACACTGTAGGACGGCTTCGTCTCGCCGAGTCGCACGGTCGCCACGATCGTCGGGTTCTTTTTCACAACCGCCGGGTCGACCGGCTGGCCGTCCATCGAGACCGCGACAATCGCGCCTTTCTTGATGAGTTCGGCGAACTGCTTCTCGTCGAGCGGCTTGCCGTCACGTCCCTCGATTGAACCCCCCTTGGGGTCGAGCGCGACGACCTGCCGGACCGTGACCGGCACCTGTTCCTTGACCGTCTCGACCACGGTAACGCCGTTCTGCACGCGCGCGACTTGCTTGACGACAGCGCGATATTCGGTCGCCGTCACGGTGACGACCGGTTTGCCATCGTTCTCTTCGACCGTGACGATCTGCGGCTCGGCCGCGGTCGCGAAGCTGGAGAGAGCACAAAGGGCCAAAACGATGGTTCGCACGTTGAATCTCCGGAGAGCGGATCATCCTGATTTCGAAGTCGGCCACCGACTCGGCATCGACTCAAGATCTTTGTACAAAGAGGCCGGGTCGCCCTGTTGGCGGCAATTCGCCCCCGCTCGAACATGCCGTCGCGGGCGGTTCTTATTCTCCATTCCAGGTTTCGCTCGGCCGGCAATTAAACTTCTTTTGTTTTTTGAGACATTCGTGGACATTTTGGGACAGGCGACTCCGCAAGAACGCGTCAGCGGTGATTTCGATCGGCCGGAATGACCCGGTCGCCAAAAAACATCTTTGTCTTTTTGTGTCAAATCGTGTCATTTTGTCGCAAACTCGCCGTAAGTCATTTGAAAATGAGCGTTTGTGGATTGACGGTTCCCGCGAAACAATTCGGCCTCCGGAACGAAGTCCATTGGCCCGGAAGGCCGGCGAAACGCCGGGAACTTCGGGCCCACCCGAGGGATAATGCGGCGCATGGTTTTTCGCAAGCTACCCCGAACGAATTTTGTTGGAATATTCGCCGGGGCTTTCGGTCGAACATGAAACCGCGGGCGGTGCGGTTGGTTGGGATTCGCGAAGCGTTTTCCAGGGTTGTCCGCGCAGCGGGCTACCCTGGGAAACGCCGGCGCATCCGCGATGAGATAAACTCCAGTTTGAATTTGACTCGGGTTTAGCCCCGGCCGATGGCTTCGAGGCCGGGGTCGACACGTCGATCGTTCGTT
>JANLUE010000477.1:0-2666 GCA_031363325.1 Gemmataceae bacterium | reverse complement strand
GGACAGGTTTCCAACCGGTCCGGAGGGACGGCGCGGGTTCCTGACCAGTCTCAAAGCGACGGACGCCGCCAATCGCCTCCCGCCGTGAGATGATTCGATTGCCCCCCCTTACTTCTCAACCTCTTCGACTTTCGCCGTGGCCGCGCCGGCTTTGATCGTCTCGACGGCCTTCGTGCACGAGGCCTTGGTCTTGTACCCCTCGGAGGCGGTCGCCATGATCTTGCCGTTGCCGGCCTTCAGGCGCCAGCGGAACTCGTCCTTGGCGTCCTTGTAAATCTCGAAGGTCATGCCGCCCTTGTCCTGCGCGACGACGCGGTCCGCCGACCACGATCCGCCGAAGACGAAGGCCGCGACCAGTGCCGCGACGCCGAGCCAGCCAATTGACTTGTTCATGATGCGCTTTCGAATTGAGGGGGAGATACGGGTCGAACGCCCGATTGCAAAATGATAGTCGAATCGCCGAACCTGGACCCACGGCCCGCCGTACCTACCATAGTCTTTGGTAATACGAAATTAAACTGCGGGGACGGGCCATGCGACGCCGATTCCTTTTCTCCTTGGCCGCGATCGGTTTGGCGGCGATGCTCGGGTCGGGATGCTCGCGCAACGACGGGCCCGACCCGTGGGCCGCGGCCGGGAACAAGCCGAAGATTCTCGTCTCGTTCGCGCCGCTCTACAGCTTCGCAGCGAGCGTGGCCGGCCCGGATGCCGACGTGCAGTGCCTGCTCACGACGACCGGGCCACACTACCACGGCGACGCGACGCCCAAACAGATCGCGCTCGCCAAGGGTTGCGACCTGTTCGTCATCAACGGACTCGGGCTCGACGAGGAACTGCCGACCAACCTCGGCAAGTCGGCCGGCAAGACGATCCCCGTCCTCGATCTCGGCGACAAGCTCGACCAGGACAAATTGCTCGAAGGGGCCTGCAAACACGATCACGCGGACGGCCACGCGCACGAACACGGCATCGACCCGCACGTTTGGCTCAGCGTCCCGCACGCCAAATCGTACGTGATGTTGATTCGCGATGAATTGAAGAAACTCGATCCAAGTCATGCGGCCGGCTACGAGCAACGGGCGGCCGACTACCTGGCCAAGCTCGACAAGCTCGCGGCCGACGGCCAGGCCATGTTCGCCGCCAAGAACGAAAAGTCGATCGTCTCGTTCCACGAGTCGCTTGGCTATTTCGGCCAGTGCTACGGATTGAAGATCGCCGGCGTGATCGAACTGCAGCCGGGCAAGGAACCAACGGCCGACAACCTGAACGACATCATCAAGAAGTGCCAGAAGAAAAACGTTCGCGTGATCGCCGTCGAGCCGCAGTTTCCGCGAAACACGGCCGCCCGCGTGATTCGCGATGAACTGCGCGCCGCCAAGCCACCGGTCGATGCGGAGTTCGCCGAGGTCGATCCGCTCGAAACGTGTGAAGCGTCCGAACTCTCGGCCGACCTGTACGAACGCAAGATGCGCGAGAACCTGGAAAACCTGACGAAGGCCCTGCGATGACTCCGGCTCTGGCCACACTTCGCGGCCTCCGGGTGACGCTCGGAGGCCGGCCGATCCTGCAAGGCATCGACGCCGACCTGCTTCGCCACAAGATCACCGCCCTGATCGGCCTGAACGGATCTGGAAAGACAACCCTGCTTCGCGCCCTGATCCGCGAATGTCCCTACCAGGGGGAAGTTCGCTATTTCTGCGGGCACGATCACACGCACCATCGGCCCGAACACATCGGCTATGTCCCGCAACGAATCACAATCGACCCGCGCGTGCCGCTCACCGTCCGCGAGTTCTTCGCGCTTGCTCTGCAGCGAAGGCCGTTGTTCCTTGGCGTATCGGCGCGCGTGACCGAACGGGCGACTGCCATGCTCGGGCGAGTCGGTGCGGCGCACCTGTTGAATCGACCCGTGGCGAAGCTCTCGGGCGGCGAGCTACAGCGGATTCTCTTGAGCCTTGCCCTCGAACCGCAACCAGAACTCTTGCTCCTCGACGAGCCCGCCGCTGGCATCGACTTCGCCGACCAGAAGCCCTTCTACGACTTGCTCGGCGAGATCAACCGCGAGCGAAAGGTGACGATCCTGATCGTCTCGCACGACCTGTCGGTCGTCAGCGAACACGCGCACCATGTGCTGTGCCTGACGAACGGCCGCATCGAGTGCCAGGGCCCGCCCGGCGAAGTGCTCACGGACGACGTGATTTCGAAGACATTTGGGTCGGGCAAACGCGTGTACTCGCACGCACACGCCGATGGTTCGGCGTGCGATCACATCTCACACGGACATGGGCACGGACACGGGTAGAAAGAATCAAAAATGCTCAATCGCCTTCGCCAGCATTGTCGAACATTGCCCTGGTCGTTCGCGATGTCGGGCAGCAAGTCAATCATGGATTGGAATGACTGGGTCGTTTGCGGAGGTGTGGAAAACAGGTTTTTTGTCCGGCGAACTTCGCCGAGGTGCGATTACCGAAGTTGTTAGCTCCTTCCAGTGATTCGCCATTCCGCATTGTCGGACACGCGCCAGAGTGGCCTTCGCATTTGTGGGCCAGCGACCGGGCGAAGTGCTCACGGACGACGTGATCTCGAAGACGTTTGGGTCCGGCAATCGTGTGTACTCGCACGCGCACGCCGAACCTCACCGTAGGACTTGACCAAGTTCCGCACGG
>JANLUE010000419.1:0-12498 GCA_031363325.1 Gemmataceae bacterium | reverse complement strand
ACGCCAAGGTCGGCGGCGATTGCCGACTTCACATCGGCCGCGAGCAGAAAGAGCGGCGCGTTTCGTTCGGCGAGGCAGCCGCCATTCACTTTGCGAATCGGCACGTCGCGCGACTTGTTCTCGGCGAGTCCCGGATGGCACGCGGTACAGCCGCGTTCGACCAGGAGCTTCGTGCCCGCTTCGGCCGCGTTCGTGACGTCGAGACGATTCACGACTTCGCGAATCGCGTCGTCGGTCGGCGGCCCGGCGACTTCGGGTTTCTTGGTCGGCGACCACAGCAGCAGAAATGCGGCAATGTCCCGAGCCTCGTTCGGTTTGACGGCCAACTTCGGCATTCGCCCATCGGGAAAGCGCACATGCGGGTCGGCCAGGAAAGCGACGATGTCGGTACGCGTCATCCGATCGCCGAGCCCCGTGAACGCCACGCGGTCGAGTTCCTTCTGCGAAGCTCGATCGCGGTCCGGCATGAAGTGGCAGGTCGCACAGCCGAGCCCGACGAACGAAATGAGCCCCCGGCGATGATCGCCCTCGGGCACGTCGGCACGCTTCGTGTTGCCGGTCAGGGCTTCGGCGACGAGCCAGCGTTCGACGTGGCCGGCTCGATCGTTCGCGAACAGGCCCGGCATGCGCGTATCGGGTCGGACGGCATGCGGGTCGGCCAGCCAGTTCATCAACCAGACGCGATCGAGTCGACCCGCATTGGCGAGCGAAGGACCGGGGACAATTTGTGCATGTGTCGGGAACGCGCTGGCATGACAGCGGGCGCAGCCGTACTTTTCGACGGCCGCCCGGCCCGCGCGTGCGAGTTCGTCACTCTTCAGGGCGGGGGATTCTTGTTCCGCAATGTGCCCGAAGCGCCAGGCCGGGATCGGTTCGCGGGCGAAGGCGTCGCCTTCCCACCAGAGTTGCAACCGGGCCGGCCCGTCCGAATTGCCACGAAATCGTATTGAGAGCTTGCGGAATCCGGGGCGCGCCATTATTTCTTTAGGCGAAACGAGGCGCGTACCTTTGGCCTCCCCCTGGAGAACGACAACGTCGTCCAAAGTAACCGTGACTTCGCCGCCGACGAACGCGGAGAACTTGATCGCCCCGGTTTCCCGAATGGAAAGGATGCCCGTCCAGGTAACCTCGAATGGGCCGAGCGGAATCCGCGGATGCGGGCTCGACCCTTCCAAAAAGAATGTGGGCTTGGGTTCGATACGCGTGACGGTCGCTTTGTCGGTGAGCGAACGGTACTCGGCGACGAGGCCAGACCGAATATCTTCGGCGTCGAGTGCGGGCGGGTCTGCAAAACTGAAGGCCAGGAGCAATGCGGTCGCGGTCATGTCACAGTCCGGGGAGCATGCGATGAGTCCAATCTATCGAGCCGTTCTCGTCGTTTCGCTCGCCCTCGCCCTCGGCGCGAATCCGACCGGGGCTCAAGAGTTCGCCAAGCTCAGCGATCGAGAGATCGTCGAGAAGTACCGCGACGCGATTCGGAATCAACTGCCTTCGGATATGTTCGTCCGATCCAGTCTCACTTCGCCGGTCAATACGATTCGAGCCGAACTGGTCCGGCGCGGTCGCAACGTCGTTCCGGACCTACTGGCGCTCCTACGGTCCGAAGCGATCGACGCGGGCACGCAGGATCGGTTCGTGTCGTTCTCGCCCGTCGCGGAAATTACCAGCGCGTTGGCCGCGATTGGCGACCCCAACTCCGCGCCCGAGTTACTGCGTCTGCTGACGGCCGAATCGGTCAGCAGCCAGACTCGCAATGCCGCCCTCAGTTGCCTCGAACAGCTCACGTATTGTGCCCTGCGCCCGGTCGAACCCCACGTGATCAATTACACGACAACCGTCGAACATCCGACGGCGTTGCGGGACAAGACGACGACGGACTTCGTCGAAATCGCCCGACTTTACCGGGCTTGGCTCGCGGGCGAAGGGAAGAACTCGGCCCGCTGGCTGCCGCTCGCCCGCGATCGGGCCCGCAAGCAAGTCGACGGGGACAAGCCCGACGCGATCTACACCGGGATCGAGTTTCTGCGAAGTCATGGCGGCAAGCGGGAAGTCCTGGTGGCCGCGACCGCCAAGGTCGTCGGCGAATTGAAGCCCGGCGCAAAGCCGGACGACTGGACGTATCAAGGCCAGCGATCGAGCGTGAACCGGGCGACCTGGGTGCGGCTCCTGACGCGCTTCGGTTCGGCCGCTCGATCGCACTCGACGTTGCTCATTCGCATCCAAAAGGACCAGGGCGCAAACGCCTGGTGGTGTTTCGCCTGGATGCGGGAAGTGGCCGGCACCGAGATCATCGATCATTTCATCGACGTGCTGCCGGGGATCAGCAAGGAAGTCGCAGCGATCAAGGCCGACCCGGAGACGCCAAAGAGCTTCGACAGTTCGGACCCGCGTCTCCAGTGGTACTCGTCGCTGCGTGAAGTTCAGTTGGCGATCGACCGCTGGGCCGGCCGACGGTTCGACTCCGATGAGGATCGAGTGAAATGGTGGAAGGCGAATCGGCAGCGCAAGCGCGAAGACTGGCTCGCGGACAATCTCGACATCGCGGTGAAACAAGCCGACGCGAGCGAGCCGTGGGCCATCTGGGTCGCCCGCGAGTTGTTCCCCGATATCGCGAACGACCGACCAAAACCAAACTTCACCAAGTGGCTGGCCGAGAATCGCGCCCGGCTGAAATACGATGTGGAATCGGAGTCGTTTCGATTGGCTCCGGCGAGCAAATAGAAACGCGAGGGAGGGATGAGTCGCCTGCACCAATTGGCAAGTGAGCCGATTTCTCGCTGGCGCGTCGGGTTAGCGTCCCCGTGCCAATGTGGCAGTATCAAGAAAATCGATATCCGAGTCGAATTGCCGGGAACATTCCTTCTACCGATCGTTGCCATCAAACGGATTCAAACAGCACACAGCGTTGCGACTTCCATTCGCCCATCGCACTTCGTGCGGTATAACTTCACTACCCGCCGCGTCGCACATTGTTCTCGGAGTTCCCTCATGCCGATGGTTCGGCTAGCCGTCTTGTTGGGCCTGGTCGCGCCCGCCTTCGGGGCCGAGCCGGCCGGCACGCCGGAGTTCTTCGAGGCCAAGGTGCGGCCCGTCCTGGTTGAACATTGCCTGAAGTGTCATGGCGGCGACAAGGCAAAAGCGCCGAAGGGCGGGCTGCGCGTCGATGGACGGGCCGCCCTCATCAAGGGGGGCGATTCCGGGCCGGCGCTAATGCCGGGTGAACCCGCCAAGAGCCGACTCGTCGAAGCGATCAACTTTCAGAACGCCGACTTGCAGATGCCGCCGAAAGGAAAGTTGGCGGACGCGATCATCGCCGACCTGACGGCCTGGGTGAAGGCCGGCGCGGTTTGGCCGGACGACAAGCCCGAAGCGGCGACGAGCCCGAACGGCATCGACATCGCCAAACGCAAAGCCGAGCACTGGGCTTGGCAGCCCGTTCGCCCCACGAACCCGCCCGCCGTGAAAGACGCGGCCTGGCCAAACTCGCCGATCGATCGATTCATCCTGGCGAAGCTCGAAGAGAAGGGACTTAAGCCGGCCGGGCCGGCCGATCGGCGAAGCTGGATTCGGCGCGTGACCTTCGACCTGATCGGCCTGCCGCCGACGCCAGCCGAGATCGACGCCTTCCTCGCGGACTCGGCCAACGACGCCGAACGCAAGGTCGTGACGCGCTTGCTCGACTCGCCACACTTCGGCGAGCGCTGGGCCCGGCACTGGCTCGACCTCGTTCGCTACGCGGAGTCACGCGGCCACGAAATCGACCCCATCATTCCGAATGCGTTTCAGTACCGCGACTATGTGATTCGGGCACTCAACGCCGATGTGCCGTACGATCAGTTCGTTCGCGAGCATTTAGCCGGCGACTTGCTCGCCACACCGCGAACGCATTCGAAGGACAAATCGAACGAATCGATCGTCGGCACGGGGTTTTGGTTCCTGGGCGAAGAAGTGCATTCACCCGTGGATATTCGCCAGGATCAGGCCGACCGGTTCGACAACCGCATCGACGTGTTCGCGAAGACGTTCTTGGGCCTCACGGTATCGTGCGCCCGCTGCCACGATCACAAGTTCGATGCGATCAGCCAGCGCGACTATTACGCGTTGTACGGCATCGTCGAAAGCTCCGGTTACCGGCTCGCCCGCTTCGACAGCATGGACGCGAACCGCAAAGTCTCCGCGAGACTGGCCGAGCACGATCGAACGGCCGGGTCGAAGGTCGCGTCCACGCTGGCGGAACGAATTGGCTCGACGAAAGAACTGGGTTCTCAATTGTTGGCGGCCGCCGAAGCGCTGAAGGCGGGCAAAGATTATTCGACCAAGGCTCGTGCAATCGCCCGCGACCGTAAGCTCGACGTTGACGCCGTGGCCGGCTGGGCCGACCTGCTTTCGCAAGCGATCGAAGATCCCCGACATTCTTTTCATGCGCTCGCTCGTCGGGCCGTCAATCGACCCATCGACCCAACGAAGCCCGCCAAATCGCCGGTCGAGGTCGTCATCGACTACGCTCGCTCGACGCCGGCCGAATGGTACCCGGACGAAGGGAGCTTCGGCCCAGCGCCCGCCCAATTCGGGTCGCTGGCGGTTGATGGATCAAAGTTCGTCGATGTGTCGGCGGCGACTTACGACCGCGTTTGGGACAAATTGACGATCGCCCCCGGATCGGAAAACGACACCGGGGCGATCGGCCGACGCGTCCGGGCCGGGCGAACGTTGCGCACGCCGACGTTTCGCGTCACCGCTGGGCGAGTTCATTACCTCGTCCGCGGCGCGGGCATGGCCTACGCGGCCGTCGCGGGACACACGCTCATCCACGGGCCACTGCACGGCCACCTCGTCACCGAGTTTCCGGCCCAACCTACTTTCCGCTGGGTGTCGCACGACCTGTCGGCCTACAAGGGGCAGTTCACGCACATCGAATTCACACCCGCCGCCGGCGAGCTGGCCGTCGCGATGGTCGTCCAGGGCGACGTTGCCCCGCCGGTCCCCGGCGTCGAGCCGCTCGTCAAGGACGCAGCGACCTTGGAGGATCTGGCGAACGAATATTCTCGAGTCGTTTCGGATTCGATCGAGCGCTGGAAGTCGACGCCACCCAACTCGGCGGTGGAAGCGGCGCTCGCGAATGTGTTGCTGAAGCGAACGAAGTCGTTGGAGCCGTTGCTCGCGGAACTCGCGGCCGCCCGCGCGAAGATTGCCGACGGTCTCATGACCCGCTCGCGACTCGCGCTGGCGACCTGGGACGCGAACGGCGTCGACGAAAACGTGTTCATTCGCGGTTCGCCCAAGGGCGTCGGCGAGCGCGTGCCCCGTCGATTCCTCGAAGCACTCTCGGGAACGAACGCGATCGGCAGCCCAGGTAGCGGCCGACTCGAACTGGCAAACACGATTAGCGATCCGACGAAGAACCCGTTCGTCGCCCGCGTGCAAGTCAATCGCATCTGGCACCATCTGTTTGGCCGGGGACTGGTCGCTTCGGTCGACAACTTCGGCCAGCTCGGCGAAGTGCCAACTCACCCGGAACTGCTCGACTTCCTGGCCGATCGCTACGTTAGCGAAGGCTGGTCGACGAAGCGGCTGATCGCCGACCTGGTGTTGTCGCGGACCTATCGCATGGCGACGGTCGGCGATCCCGGCTCGGCCAGTGCCGATCCCAGCAACCTGCTCTTACATCGGGCGCGCCTCAAGCGACTGGACGGCGAATCGATCCGCGATTCGATGTTGGCGATCTCGGGTCGACTCGATCGCACGCCGTTCGGGCCCGGCGTTCCCATTCACTTGACGCCGTTCCTCGACGGTCGTGGTCGACCGGGCACCGGCCCGCTCGATGGCAACGGTCGGCGCTCCATCTACCTCGCCATTCGCCGAAATTTCCTCGCCCCGATGTTGCTCGCCTTCGATACGCCGATCCCCTTCTCGACAGTCGGCCGTCGCCAAGTGTCGAACGTGCCCGCGCAAGCGTTGATCCTGATGAACGACCCGTTCGTGCATCAGCAAGCGGCCCTCTGGGCCAAAACGGCGCTGGCCCGACCGGGCCCATCCGCCGACCGCGTCCGCGACATGTATTTGACGGCGTACGGTCGCACACCCACGCCGGACGAAGTGGCCGCCTGCGTGCGGTTCGTAACCGAACAGAGCACGCGCTACGGCCCGAAGTCGGACGAGGCAAAGGCCTGGGCCGATCTGGCCCACACGCTGTTCAACGCGAAGGAGTTCGTCTATTTGAACTGAGCAATGTCATTCGCAGGTGAGTCGACTACTCGATCTCGATCCCGTAGCTGATCAGCCAAAGCTCGAGTTGCTCGAGTCGGGCTTTCCATCGCGCCTTAAACGACTTCATCCATTTTCGATTCTTCGCAAGGTCGGGCACATCGACCACAATGCGGACCAGATCGTCGCGGTACACGACTCCACCGTGTCGCCAGTGTCCTTCAACTTTTTGTGTTTCATAGCTGGCCGCTCCGAATTGCGCGACGATATCGAGAACCGACTCGGCGATCCACTCCGGCGGCACTTCTCGTCCATCATTAAACTGAAGCGGGAGCAGCACCTCGAAGCGCCGCCACTTGCTGCTCATAGGTCGATTTTCCGACGACGGTGAATGGTATGTTCTGGTCCGCAAGCGACTCGAGCGCGGCCTCTGGAACGATATGCTGTCCGCTTCGTAATACACGCCCCGAGAATCGTCCGATCAGGAACGCCAATGCCTTCATTTCGGTTTGACGATCGGGAAACTGGATTGTGATCATCGTGTCGTCCGTACGGCATTCGGGGAGGTACGCGAACACCATATGTCCAAAGATGGCGATCGCCTGAGCGTGTTTAACTACCCCTCCATTGTACCATCAGTTCGGCGGCGGCACGAGCGGTAACAGGTAGTCGATCGCCTTGTCGCCTTCGGCGAGCGCGATCGTCGTGACGCGCAGCAGAGCCGGGGTTCCGACCGTCGCGCCGTCCACCGTGCCGGGGATGCCGTTCTCGAGCACGAGCGTGAAGCGTTGCGGCGCGACCACGCGCACGGTGTATGTGCCCGGCCACAGTCGGCCGAAGTTGAAGTTGCCGTCGAACCCGGCCGGCACAACGTAGCGAATGTTCCGGCCGAGCGAATCGATGCCGGTCAGGATTACTTCCGGCCCGGAGTAGCCGCTATCGTTTCCATCTTTCAGATTGTTCGCGTCTTCGTCGATGAAAACCTGGCCGCTCAGGTTCGCGTACTCCGGGATCACGATCTTGATCGCGCTCGTGCAGATGTGGAACTGGCCGTTGCCGGTCATCGAATCGGCGATGACGGTTCCTTCGATCTGACCGTTGTTGAAGTCGAGCGCGGCGGTCGGTGCGAGGATGCTACCTTCGAGCCCGATGCCCGAAAGCTTCAGCGTGTCGGCCTCGTAGAAGTTCCACAGAATGTTCGAGCAGTCCGGCCCCCGCAGATGCAAGCCCGCGTTTTGAAGGCTCACATCGTCCCCGGGGACGTTGATCAAAATGGTCGCGCCGGCCGGGGCCTGGACGATGATGCTCTTGGCGCTCGCGAGTTGCTCGGCCGTCACGCGGAAGATGTCGAGTTGAGCGTTCGTGCCACGCAGGATGATCGTGCCACGCCGGGCGCGGGTCGTGCCGTTCGGCGCTTCGCCACCCCAGAGGTTTGACTTGTCGGTCAAGTCTTGACGAATCGACGCGAAGTCGACGACGTCTTGTTCCTGGCGCTCGTCACCGTTCGGGATGCCGACACTCTCGAGGTTCCCGACCCCGCCGTAAACAATGTTGCCGTTGAAGACCTGACCGTTCGTGTAGTCGGTATCGTTTCCGGTAATGAGGTCGTCGCGCGTTCCGTCCGAGTTCGGGAGGTCCTGGCCGATGCCGTAGTTCGTGAACGTGCCATGATTGCCGACGGCGACGCGCCCGTGCACGTCCGAGTTGAAGGCCGTCATGTCCGTGAAGAAGAACGCGTTGAAGGCGGCCGCGTCGCCGAGATCGTAGGCCGACGGGACGTCGCGAGCTTCGAGGGCTTCGAGGCGCAAGGTTGGGCGAGACGGAACGACAGTCAGCATGAATCGACCCCAGTGCCACGGAGTTCGGGCGACGGCGCGCGGCGCGGCCGGAGTTCGTAAGACATCGGACCACGCGGCCCGAACCTTTACCCGAAGTCCGCCTGTCGATCCAGTTCAAGTCCGCTCGCCGGGACTGTGCGAATTGGTCCGGTTGCGCGTCGAGGACCGAAACGGTCAATCGGCCACAATTTGGGAGAATTAGGCGAATCGACGCGTTTCCGACGGACCGACCGCCTACAATGACGGATTGCCTTGCTTCCCCATTCGAGTGACTTGATGTCCGAGTCTGTTGCCGTGGCCGAGGCCGCGGGGTTCGCTTCGTTCGGTCTGGACGCCCGCGTCGTGTCGGCCCTCCACTATTCCGAGCCGACACCCATCCAGCGGGAAGCAATTCCAATTCTGCTCGAAGGCAAAGATCTGGTCGGCCTCGCCGGGACCGGTACGGGCAAAACGGCCGCGTTCGCGCTGCCGCTCGTCCATCGCCTCGCGACCGATCCGACGCCGCGAACCGGCGTCTCGGTCCTCGTGCTCACGCCGACCCGCGAACTCGCCATGCAAGTGGCGAAAGCGATCTCGACGTACGGCCGACCCGTCGGCGTGTCGGTCCTCGCCGTCTATGGCGGTACGGGCTACGCGGACCAAGTGCATTCGATTCGCCGAGGCGTCGACGTGATCGTGGCCACGCCGGGCCGCGCGCTCGACCTCGTTCGCCAGGGGAAGCTGGGGCTCGCGACCGTGTCGGCCGTCGTCCTCGATGAAGCGGACGAAATGCTCGACATGGGCTTCGCCGAGGACATCGATTCGATCCTTTCGGAAACGCCGAAGGCCCGGCAGACGATGCTGTTCTCGGCCACCATGCCGCCACGCATCGAAGAGATCGCCCGGCGCCATTTGCGGCAGCCGGTTCGCATCCAGGTCGCTCGGGAACTCCCGCCCGATGGCGAAGTCGCCCGGGTGCGACAGGTCGCTTACCTCGTTCGCGGCGAGCACAAACTCGCGGCCCTCGGCCGCGTCCTCGAAGTCGAACGGCCGACGTCGGCCATCGTGTTCTGCCGCACGCGGACCGAAGCGGACGAACTGACCGAATCCCTCGGCCGACGTGGCTTCCGACCGGCCGCCTTGCACGGGGGCCTTTCGCAAGAACAACGCGATCGCGTGATGCTTCGCTTCCGGACCGGAGCGAACGATCTGCTCATCGCGACCGATATCGCCGCGCGCGGGCTCGACATTTCGCACCTGTCGCACGTCATCAATTTCGACGTGCCCCCGCAGCCGGACGCCTACATCCATCGCATTGGCCGCGTGGGCCGGGCCGGGCGGAACGGCGTCGCGATTACGTTCGTCTCGCCGCGCGAGAACGGCGGCATCTGGCAGATCGAACGAGCACTCGGCCAGAAGATCGAATTCGTGCCGGTGCCGACCGGCAAGAACCTCCGGGCCGTTCGCCTGGGCCGAGCCAAGAAGAAACTTCGCGAACTAATCCCGGCCGCCGAATCGGCCGCCGAAGCTCGGGCCGTCGTCGCCGAACTCGAGAAGGAATTCTCGCTCACGGACATTGCCGTCGCCGCGTTGCTGCTCGCCGAGCCGAGCCGGCCCGAGGACGAATCGGACATCCCGATCCCGTCGCGCGAACAGCGTGGCTCGCGATCCGATCCTCGTGGGCCGCGTCCGAATACGCGTGGCCCGGACGAACGCCGTCGCGCCGGCCAACGACCGACGGGTCGTGGCATGGCGAAAGTGTTCTTCGGCATCGGCCGCGACGCGAACGTGACCCCCCGCGACCTCGTCGGAGCGATCGCCAACGAAGCCGGCGTGCCCGGCAAAGACCTCGGTGCGATCGACCTCACCGATCGGTTCGCGTTGGTCGAAGTGCCGATCGACGTGGCCGATTACGTGGTCGAAGCGATGCAGGGTGCCCGCATCAAGGGCCGCAAAGTGAACGTGCGCCCGGATCGGCCGCCGCGGAATGGGTATTAGGCCCGATTGCGAATTGGAGTTCTCCCGGTCCCCGGCCTTGCTCGAACCGCTTTGCGGTTCTGCGCTCGACCGCGCCAATTCCCATTCGGCATCGAGTTTAAAATTCCGCCGCTCGACTTGCCTTGAACGGTTGTGCCGTTCGCGGCGAACGATTCAATTATCCCAACCGTAACTTCACAGCGCGCCACGACATCCGCCGCAAGTCCGAACCCCGGCCGAGTCTCGACCTTACCATTCAAACAATGTCCCCCATCCGGCTACTACCGGCACTCGCACTGCTCGCGGCGGGCTGCGCCCTGGTCGCGGTCAAGACGCCGACGCCGGCTTCGCTCTACCGGGCGGACGAACTCGAGCACGGCCCGCCACCCGCGGGCGAATCGTACTACGTCATCGTGTTCGGCTCGCAATCGATCCCGAAGGTCCCACGCCGCACGCATACTTGGGCGACGATAGTCCGGGCGACCCGACACGGCCCGGAGCTCGTGGAGGTCGAACAACACACGATCAGTTGGATGCCGGCCACGTTGCAAATCAAACCGTGGCGATTCCATGTTGAAAAAGGCGTGAACCTCGATCTCCACGAGACAATCGAGATCATGCGCGACGACGGTGAACGCATTTCAATGTGGGGGCCCTATCAGTTGCGGGCCGGGGCTTACGCCAAGTTTCGCATGCAGAAGGCGTTTCTGGAGACCGGGCGAATCGGCTATCAGTGCATCGATTCGATTGGCGAAGCGGGGCGATCGGGGAGGGGCTGCGATTGCATTCATGCCGTGACGGACCTGGACGCGGTCTACGATCGCAAACGCTATCGCCTCGACCGCTACGGCGAAACGGCGAGCAAGTTCATCGTGAAGCAATTGTTCGAGCGGCAAACGCTGATCGTCCCCGACCGAACGCACGATTGGTTGCTGCCGCGGCTCGGGCTCGACAAGTACGAGTTGAAGCGTCGGGTCTACGATGGGCCGGCCAACCCGTATTCGGGGCCGAACCAGCCGGCGGAGTTCTGACTTACGTCACGTGTATCGCCTGTCAGCTGTCGATCAAGAATTGCCCCGCTTACCCGGTTTGTTCCTTGCGGGCGGGCCGGACGTCTGCTAAACCCCTTCTATCCCCATTTGTCGCGCGGGTTCCGTCCATCATGTCCGCTCCTCGGCTAGTCCTCGAACGCATGATGCACCGCCAATCCATCGCCGTCCCCGGCGATTCGATGGCGACCCACGCGCTCCTCAAGGTCGTCCCCGCGGGGGATGGCATCGTCGGCCTGCCGCTGACGCTTGCGTTGTGTATCGATATTTCCGGTTCCATGTATTGGGGCGATGGTACGGGCAAGGCCCGGCTCGACCGCGTTCGCGAGGCCGCCACGGCCGCGATCGCCAAACTGAAACCAACGGATCGCATCGCCCTGATTGCCTTCGGCAACGGGGCCGAGGTTGTGCTCCCGCCAACGCCCGCCGCCGAGACCGCCAAGATCGAAGAGACGCTTCGACGCATCGACATGTTCAGCGTCGATCAGGCCGGTACGACGATGGACGAAGGCATTCGCGCCGCCCTACAAGTATTGGTGACTCCCGAAGAGGCCGGCCGACTTCAACAGGTCGTCGTCCTGACGGACGGCGAGACCTCCGGCGAAGCGACCTGCCGCGAACTCGCCCGCGAAGCTTGGGAGAAGAAGGTCCGCTTCACCGTGATGGGCGTCGGCACCGAATGGAACAGTGCCCTCATCAAGGACCTCGCCAAAGCGGGCGACGGACGCTGGTACTACATCGACGCCGAGCAAACCGATGAGGCGATGCGAGTCTTCTTGGCCGAGTTCGATCGGCTCGCGGATTCGACCTTCGTGAACGTCACGGTCGAAGTGAAGCCGGTCAAGGATGTGCGCCTGAAGCGGGTCCGCCAGGTGTCGCCGCAGATCAAGGAACTGCCGGTCGTGGCCGTTGACGATCGATTGAGTACGGCGGCCATCGGCACGCTGGGGCATTCGAGCCCGACGAAGTACATCCTCGACCTGAGCCTGCCGAAGCGACCGGATGGGAAATACGTGGTCGCTCAGGTCGAAGTGAAATACGACCTCGGCGATGGCACGATTCAAACGGCCGGGCCGATCGCCCTCGAGATGGCCTACACGGCCGCGGGGCACGGCTATGTGAATGCCGAAGTCGCGCGGCACATCGACGAAGTGCAGATCTTCGAGTTGAATGCGAACCTGCAAACGGCGATCGCTGGCGAGCAGGCGGACGACATTCGACGAGTGGCCGAGCAAATTGCCGCGAAGGGTGGCGTGCTCGGGCCGCGCGGAGCGCGGAAGACGATGCTCGCTCAACAGGTGCTGTCCGAGTTGGACGGCGGCGGCCGGGTGAGCAAGAAGACGATGCTGGCCGTGGACGACGCGGCCCGGAGTGCCGAAGAACTTTATTCGGGCGGGCCTTCCTGAGGAAATCGGCCATGATCTGTCCGAGCTGCGGCTACGCGAACGAAG
>JANLUE010000352.1:0-2985 GCA_031363325.1 Gemmataceae bacterium | reverse complement strand
TCCGATTCTGCCGGGAAGGACGGAAGGCGTCGCCGATCGCCCGTGGCCTCGAATCTCGATCCAAGTCGATGAAAGACGCCAAGCGACTTGTCCTTCCCGGCAGAATCGGAGTTCCGCCGCCACGCTCAGGGTTCGACATCTTGCACTGTGGAGATGACCACGGTCTTCTCAAAATTTCTCCGTCCACCTTGTCCGCTCGTCCGGGCGATTCCGCATAGCGGGATAAGCCTCGGTCTTTGCGCCCGTCAACCCCCGACTGGAAGCGACGATGCGAACTCACTTCAAACCGTGCCTTGAGACGATGGAAGACCGCCTGGCCCTGAGCGCGGTCGTCACCGAGTTTGCCGCGGCACCCGCGCAGTCGTCGTCCGCCCCGGCCGGCACCAGCCTGCCCTCGGTGACCGATTTGGTCATCGACCGCTTCAATCCAGCGAGTTCGGGCAAGATCACGACCCCGCTCCCCGTTTTGATCGTGATCGCCGACGGTCGATCCTAATCCCGGTTCAGGTCGAGAATTCGAGTTCTCGACTCGCGGCCGCGATGAGACAAACGCCAGATTTCGCCCGGAATGCGATTAAACTTCTTTTGGTTTTTGGGACATTTGTGGACATTTTGGGACAGGCGACTCTGCAAGAACGCGTCAACGGTGCTTGCGATCGGCCGGCACGACCCGCCAAAAAAACTTCTTTGAATTTTTGTGTCAAATCGTGTCATTTTGTACCATCGTCGCCGTAAGTCATTTGAGAATGAGCGGTTGTGGATTGACGTTGCCTGCAACACATTTCGGCCTCCGGAATGAAGTCCATTGACCCAGATGGTCGGCGAATCGCCGGGAACCTCGGGCCCACCCGAGGGATAATGCGGCGCGTCGTTTTTCGCAACCCGGGGCGAACGGAATATGGGAAGAATTTTCACGTCCGAGTGCCGGTGGCTACGGCTCGAGTCCCGTAGCAGCGTTTGCCAGAACGCGGAGCCGTGCAAAACTCCGGTTCTCGCCGTGACTTGGGTTTAAGATGGCAAGTCGTTGACGCGGCCGCTTCGATCGGCTCTAATTGATCGGCCGACGGAGACGAGCCATGAACGACCGCAGCCGATTCGCCGTCGCCATTCTGATTTCCACGAGCCTGACCCAATTCGCGATCGCCCAGCCGAAGCCCGTTCACGTCGAGGAGTTGAAACCGGTAACGAGGACCGTTTCAGGCCACCGGATCGAGTTCAGTCCGGACGGCCAGTGGCTGGCCATGTCGAGTTCACGGCCAAATCGGATCGCCTTGTGTGACACAAAAACTTGGAAGTCGACTTACGTCAAATTGAAACAACCATCAGCCGGACTGGAATTTGAACTGAAACAACAGCCGGCCGCAATCGTGTTCGACGCGAAGAGCAAGTGGTTGGTGGTCACGGACGATGGTGTTCTCTTTCGGTACTCGGTCCCCCAGCTCGAGCCCCTTCGCGTTGGCGAACTCAATCGTGCTTCCAAAGCAATTCGCGGCATGGTGAACCAGCCAATCGAAAGTTTCGAGTTGATCGAGGATGGCAAGGCAATTCGAATGGCAACCAGTGGTCAGTACTCCGGAATCAAAGTCTGTCGTTTCCCAATCGATGAGCCCGACAAAGCTCAAATCGTCTTCCAGAACGACTTCTCCGATCCGTGCGCGTGCAGTTTGAGTTCAAACGGTGGCCTGGTGGCATTCGGTCGGACGACTCTCAACAAAGACAGTACGGAACGGCCGGATGACTATTCGTTTGAAGTCTGGACCACGAATCCAGCGATCCGCCTCAAACAATTGAGTGCACTGAATGGCCGGATCTGTGTTTCGCAGTTTTCGCTTGACGGAAAGTACCTGGCCACGGGAGGTACCGATGGTTCGCTCATGTTGTTCGACGTGGCGACTGGAAAACTACTCAAGTTGCTGATGACCCCTAAAACCGTTTACACCATCGACTTCAATCGGAAGCGACCGCTGCTGGCCTATGGGAGCCTTGACAATCGTGGGAAACAGAACCTGTTCCTGCTCGATCTCGACAAGGGCGACCACGTCATCAAGTTCGCGGCCAGCTCCAATGGTGTAATCCAAGTGCGTTTCAGCCCGGACGGGAAGCTGCTCGCGGTCCTGGATCGGGACTATCTCCAGGTCTGGAACGTTGACGATCTGGTGGCCGGCAGCAAGAAACGTTGACGAATAGCTCGACCCGATCCGGTGTGTCGTCCGGCCTCGGCAATGCGTGAACGTGAGCCGCAACGCGCGAACACCAACCTGACGCGCCTCGCCAAAAACGTGATTTCCGACTACTTCTTCCCAAACACCGGGAGCGCCGGGGCCGCCTTCGGGGCGAACGCCACGAAGTCTTCGCCGACCAAGGCGGCGATCGTCGCGGCGATTTGGCTTTGGGTCGCTTCGGTGTCGTAGCGCTCGCCCAGGGGTGGCGTGTCCGGGCCAAGGACGGCCATCCAGACGAACTCGGCGCCCGGCACGCCCTTGCCGTGATCGGTCCAATCGACGCGCGTCCCGCCTCGGCCGTGATCGGTCGTCACGATCAGGGCCGTCTTGTCCCGGTAGTGGGGGTCTTTCTGAATTCGCTCCCACGTCTCGGCCAGGAAGCGATCGGAGTTCCGGGCGCTATCGAGGTACAAATCGTAACGGCGGCCATGGGCCCATTCGTCCGTCTCGCCGAGCCCGATGTAGAGCACGCGTGGCCGGCGACGTTCCAGGGCCGAGCGGGCGGCCCCCATCGTGAACACGTCGAACGCGTTGTCCGGCCAGTAGCGGGGGACCATTTTCATCGTCTCGTTCAACGTCTGTTCCCAGTCGGTCGGCTTCTTCACCGGGATTGGCTCCCATCCGGAGACGATCGGCAACTTGCTCGTCTTGGTCCGGAAGATCGACGGGAACACGTCCCACGTGGCCACGACTTCGACCTTGCCGTTGAACCCCGGACGACCGTTCAGAAACTCGAGAACCGACGGGTTCGCGTTTTCCTTCT
>JANLUE010000029.1:0-1667 GCA_031363325.1 Gemmataceae bacterium | reverse complement strand
AATCGTGCGTCGAGCCCATGAAGATGCAATCCACCGGGCACGGGTCGACGCACAACGAACAAAACATGCATTTCGTGTAGTCGATCTTGAACCCGGTCACCAGGAAGCCCTTGCCGGCCGGGTTCTTTTCCTTGTCGATGTAAATGCAATCGACCGGGCATGCTCGGGCACATTTGTCGCAGCCGATGCACGTCGTCAGGTCGAATCGATGGAACCCTCGATAGCGCGGGCGAATCGGCACCGGGCGTTCGGGGTATTCGAAATGTTTTGTGAACGGCTGACGGCGAAACGTCTGGAACATCGTCCAAAGCGTGACGTACATGCCGGCGGCAATCGTGGCGATCGCGAGTTGAACGTTGCGGAGCCAGACGCGCATGGGCCATCCGGGGTACGAGGATAACTTCAATTGTACGAGATGACCGCGCCGGCTCTAAGATAGATTTCAGTCGCTCACCATTCGGAGTTGAGGATGCGGGTCCGCTGGGTTGCGGTCGCGTTCGTACTGGGGCTCGCGGGCTGCGAGTCCGAGCCGCCCGTTCCGGAGCGCGACCCCGGCTTCTACCCGGTACGGGCCGATTGGCTCGTGACCGCGCCACCGAAGACCACGCCGCATCGATGGTACGCGCCGGGCTTGCCGCCGCTCGTCGGGCTCGACCCACTTCGTGCCGACCCGAACGCGCCGCTCGACGACCTGGCCAATCTGCTTGCGCCCGAGGTCAAGTCGCGGGCGATCCTTGATACGTCCGACGCCGGCCTAAAGCACCTGACTGCAAATCCTCGATCGCGACTTCACTCCGCATTGTTCATGGTCTTCGGTACGCCGAAAGACCCCACGATCGGAATGTCCGGGGCCAAGATTGGCGGCCAGATGATGATGCGCGAGGCCGTAGCCAAGGAACCGGGACGAAAGGCCGAAGACCGAGAGACGCTTGAAAACGAAATCGCCGAGTTGAAGGAACTCCAGAAGAACGTCCCCGAGCATTTGGCGACCCTGGCCAGTCTGGAGCTCGAGCAAGAAACGCTCAAGCGGGGCGGAGTTTTGTTCCGCGCCTATTGCCAGCAGTGTCACGGCCTGACGGGCGATGGCGCCGGGCCGGGTGGTCGGTACCTCACGCCGCTGCCCCGCGACTATCGACAGGGCGTGTTTAAGTTTATCTCGACCAAGCCCGACCCCGGCGGTGTCCGCCCGAGCCGGGCCGATCTCCATCGCACGATTGAGAAGGGCCTCGACGGCTCGGCCATGCCCGCGTTCGCCGCGCTCGGCTCGGACGCGATCGACTCACTCGTGAGTTACGTGATTCACCTGAGTATTCGCGGCGAATGCGAGTATCAATGGCTCAAGTTGGCCGCCGACAAAACGAAGGCCGACGAGGTCGCTCCCGAACGAGCGATGTTCGAGTTGTCCGACACTTTGAAGAAACTGCTGCCGGTCTGGGAGCGCTCGAATCGCACGCCGATCGAGATCGCCGACGATCCGTATCAAACGCCCGGCGAGCGCCTGACCGCGGCCGCGCGCGGGCACGCGATCTATCTCGATGCGGCCCAGGGGGGCTGCGTTTCGTGTCACACGAACTACGGTCGATCCGCCCCGTTCGCCTTCGATGTTTGGGGTGGCGTGACGAAGGCCCGCGATCAAACGATCGCCACGTTTCGCGTAAGTCGACAAC
>JANLUE010000209.1:0-1811 GCA_031363325.1 Gemmataceae bacterium | reverse complement strand
CGGCGAACCGATCGATCTGGCGGACGAAGACGAGTTGGACGTGACGGTCTGGCTGGAGCGATTGACCTCGGACGCCGACCCGGCGGTGCGGGCCGGGGCGGCGAAAGTCGCCTGGTTACGCAACGCCGATCTGTCGGGACGGCTCGCGCAGCTGAGCCAGTCCGACCCCGATTCGACCGTTCGGCGAATTGCCGAATATTATCGCCAGATGTTGGCCACACCCCGCTAAACGCGGCAAATCGGCATAAAACGCGAGGCCGACGATCCGGGCTGCGGGCCCGAGATTGCCGGCTTTTCGCGTTTTTTCACGCATTTTCAATGATTTCGGATCGAGAAGCGTCCAATTCCTTGAAGTGCCACACTCCGATCGCACGCAAATCGTGTCGTGTGAAATTGGAGAATTTTGCACTACGAAGCTTGACGTGGCAAAAAATACCGTTTAGCGTGGATTTGTGGGGCCAGTTTGGCGCGCGATTTGACTCGGCCCGCCGACCGTGTGGCGGCTCGAGATGACATGGACGGAGTTCAGCGAAATGTGGGACTCGGCGTTTACGAAAAACTCCCTGTGGGCTTCGCAGGCCGGGCATCCCGTTCATTTAACCCCCGGAAGGATACACAGCCATGCTGGTCCTGTCTAGGAAAAAAAACGAGAGCATCGTGATCAACAACGATGTGATCATAACCGTGGTGGAAATCCGCGGCGACAAAGTACGGCTCGGCATCGTCGCACCCAAGGACGTGCCCGTGCACCGTCAAGAGGTGTACGAGGCCATTCACGGCCATCGACCCGATGCGGCTCCGGCCCTCGTCGTGAATCAAAGCGAAGCCCGCTAGCCGAACTGAGCCCGAATTCGACCGGCCAATCCTGCCGCCTCCGGTCGCTGCGTTCGTTGTCGAACAACTCAATTCTTCCTTCCGAATCACGGGCCCACTCGGGTTGCGCGCGGACAAAAATCCATCCAGTAGGCCGTTGCGTCAGCGAGGGTGAACATCGCGAGCCAAGTAAGCATGGCGTTCATTGGATGGTAGCCCGACGCGTCAGCGAGGGTCCGCTTCGCGACCGGATTACATTCGCCATCTCGGAATTTGGCCGACCCTCGCTGACGCGTCGGGCTACCATCCGAGGAACGCTGAACCTTGCTTACGCGTCGGGCTAACATTGGAGGAACGCCGGCCCGCATGAGGGACGCGACGCCGTCCATCACTTACGTGTCGGGGCGGCGAACCGGGCTGGGTTGTCCTGTTCGTCGCAGACGTAAACAATGGCCCGGCCCAGGTCGGCCTCGTGGAAGATCCAACGGATACTTCCACGCTCGGCCCACCATTGGGTTCGGCCGTGGGCCAAGGATACTCCGGCCGCCGCCTCTTGTTCCTTCAGCCGACGGGTGGCCCAAGCCTTGAGTTGCCCGCGGATCGTGCGAGGTGCGGCCGATGCCGAAACGACGACGTGGATGTGGTTCGACCTGCAATTGACCGCGTGTAGGGTCCAGTCCCGGCGTCCACAAGTCTCGGCCACTTGGCGCTCGACGCGGTCACGCTGAGCCGGGCTCAATCGACAGGCGTCTTCCGTCATTCGGGCGGCGCTTTCCATTTCCCGCACCTGGTCCGGAAGTTGGAATCCGCGGCGATACTCAACCCACCCGCGGCCGTCGCCCGGGAGCCAAGTGCCATAAGTGGACCAAGTTATCAGAAATGCAATGGGGTCTTCGTAGGGCATTGAGTGTTCCTCCGATAGCGATCATATGTGCTAACTGAGCATCGATACGAACCATCGGGGAAAGCGTCGGCATCCGTGATGCGGTTGGCGTTCC
>JANLUE010000108.1:0-6030 GCA_031363325.1 Gemmataceae bacterium | reverse complement strand
CGACATCATTGATGACGGCGTTGTCGCGCAGCATCGACCCGAGGACGGACCGCTCGGCTTCGCGGCTCTGGGGCGGCAATCGATCGGGGCCGAGGGTGTCGGACGACATGGCGACGTCCTGTCAGAAGAGTCACACGAACCATTCGGCGTCAGGTCCCGTGGGACAGGTTTTTAACCTGTCCTACGGGACGGCGACAGGTTGAAAACCTGTCCCACGGGATCACTCAGCGCTTGCCGGCCGATTGCGGGATGATCACGACTTCGATCTTCGATTCGATTTCGTAGCCGAGGACCACGCGAATGTCCGGGTAGATGCCGCAGATCTTCAGCGGCTCGTCGAGCTTGATCATGTCGGCTTCGACCAACAGGTTCTTGCCGCGCATCGCCTTCGTGATCTCGATCGGGCCGACCGAGCCGTAGAGGTGGCCGTCGTCCGTGGCGTTCGCTTCGATCGTAACACTGCGGGTCCGGGCCACTTGCTCGGCGAGGGCCTTGAGGTCGGACTTGCGGGCCTCGCGTGCCTGCTCGACGCGCACCTTGTACTTGTCGAGCAAGCGCTGGTTGTGCTCGGACGGAACGATGGCGTAGCCGTTCGGGATCAGGTAGTTCCGGGCGTAGCCGGCCTTGACCTCGACGACTTGGCCTTGCTTGCCGACGTGAACGACATCCTCGATCAGGACAAGCTGGGTGCCGCCATTCGGGCCCTTCTTGACCTGTTCGCGTTGTCGAACTTTCTTCTGCGGCAGCGGCTTGGCCTTGGGCTTCGCCTTGGTCGCTTCTTTCTTCGCCATTTCGTCACCACCGAGTTTCAGAACGGAATATCGTTGGGGTCGCCGTGCGGATTACCTTCGTCCGGCGGGCCATCGTACTGACCGGGGCCGGCCGGCGTCTGCGCGGCCGGCCGCGAATACGAACCGCCTCCGCCACCATTTCCACCCGAGTAGGATCCGCCACCGCCGCCCGACGCGGCCATTCGGGCCTGGCTTTCCTGCTTCGTCTCGAGCAACTGCATCTGATCGACGACGATCTTGTGCTTGCTCCGCTTCTGGCCGGTCGTCTTGTCGTCCCACTGATCGAGATGCAGTTTGCCCTCGACACAGATGAGGCTGCCCTTGCGGCAATATTGTTCGATCGTGTTCGCCAGCGTGCCGTTTTCGCCGCGATTGTAGGCTTCGCAGTCGATGAACATCGGCTCGTCTTCCCACTGGCCCGTTTGGCCGTTCTTCTTTCGGTTCGAGACGGCGAAGCCGAACTTCGCCACCTTGCCGCCCGTGCTGAAGGTGCGGGTTTCGGGGTCGCGGGTCAGTCGACCGATCAGGATCACCTTGTTGAAGTTGGCCATGGCGAAACTCCGGGAGTCAAAAGGGATGTTTCCACGCCATTATACGCCTGTTCACCAATCGGCCAATGTCGGTTGCGAAAAATTATTCCTTGCCGACCTCGGCCTCCGGGGATCGTCGCGGGCCACGCCGTCGCTCGCCTTCTTCGCCCTCGTTCGGCGCGCCGGCCAGCGGGATGCCACCCCCCTCGGGGCCTTCGTCGTGCATGATTTGCAGGGCGAAGCGATGATCGTCCTTCGCGACGGCCAACATGTCTTCGTCCCACTTCGGGTCGATGTGCGAGATCATGTGCCGAAGAATGTTTTCGTTCAGCCGGAAGTCGTGATCCATCTCGGACATCTTCAAGGAGTCCGCCTTGAAGTACGCCAGATGGTACACGCCCTTCTTTTGCCCGCCGATCGGGTAGGCGAGCTTGCGGTCGTCCCACTTGCGGCTGGCCAGGACCTCGGCGCCGTACTTCTCCATCGTGGCGTGGAGTTGACCCTTGACGCCGTCCATGTCCGCAGCCGTTTTGGTCGGGTCGAGGAGAAACAAGCACTCGTAACTGTTGACTGGCATATCGGGGGCCTACAAGGTTTCGGCGGATGGTTTCTCGGGGGCGGGGGCGAGGGCGACTTCCTTCACTTTCGCGGGCTTTTCTTTCTTCGGCTTCTCGACCTTCGGTTCGCCATTCACCTGGTTCATGCACTTTTCGGTGCCGTCGCGAACCCAGATCAACGCGGCCCGAGCGGCGTTCGCGATCGCTTCATCGGCCGCGGTTCGCTCGGCCGGCTTGAACCGCCCAAGCACGTAGTCCGCCGCGTCTTGATACTCGCCCGGCGAACCGACACCGATTCGCAATCTCGTGTACTCGGCCGTCCCGATCGCCTCGTGAATGCTTCGCAAGCCCTTCTGACCACCGTCGGACCCGGTCGCCCGCACCCGCAGTTTTCCGAGCGGCAAGGCGATGTCATCGCACACAACCAACAGGTCGGCCGGCGTCAACTTGAAGAAATCGAGCGCCGCCCGCACGGCCCGACCGCTCAAGTTCATGAACGTTTCGGGCTTCACCAACAGGACTAATTCGATGCCTTCGGTCGCTTCGGCAACGAGTGCCTGGAAGCGCGCCCGCCAGCCACTCACTCCGGGCCCCGCCGCCAGATAGTCGGCGACGGCGAACCCGATATTGTGCCGCGTGTTGTCGTACTTCGGGCCCGGGTTGCCGAGCCCAACGACCAGCTTCATGGTCCGTCAGCCAGCGAGGGTTATTCCTCCTCGACCGGCTTCTCCTTCTTCTTCGTGATGACTTCCGGCTCGGCCGCAGCGCCTTCGCCCGGCAACACGGTCGGTTCGACCACGACGACTTGTTGTTTCACTTGAACCACGACCAGATCGGGGTCTTCGAGAGCCTTCACCCCGGCCGGCATGTCGAGTTCCTTGACGTGGATCGCCATGCCCAGCAACAGCCCATCGATCTTGACGCGAATCGACTCGGGGACCGCGAGGGCCGGACACTCGACGTGAATTCGGTGCAACGGCTGATCGAGCACGCCACCGGCACTCGTACCGGGGGCCGTCCCACGCAGTTCGATCTCGACCGTCGTGCGAATGCGTTCGTCGGCCGACACTCGGCGAAAGTCCACATGGAGGACGGTCGAGCCGAGATGGTCGTGCTGGATTTCTTGAATCAGGACCGTTTCGTTTTTGCCGGCGACGACCAGCTGCACCGTTCGGGCATGGTGCCGCAGGACGGTGCCGAGTTCGTCCTTGGAGACGGTCACGCTCGCGGGCGTCTCCTTGTGCCCGTACACGATCGCCGGGATGCGGCCCGCCTTGCGTAGGCGGTTGGCATCGCGGCCACCCTGGCCGGTGCGAGCTTCGGTCTTCAAAACGATTGCTTCTGCCATCGGGTCACCGCATAAACGAAGAAGAGCAGCCACGTACCGGGCTGCCTCCCGTCGCCACCGAAAATCGGAAAAAGGAATTATGCGAACGCGGCCCTCGACTGCAAGGGGCGGCGGAGAAAAAGTAGCAAAGCCGTACACCATCCGCATGGCTTCGCATTTGATCATTGGTTGTGGCTACCTGGGCCGCATCGTCGCCCGACGCTGGCTCGACGCCGGCCACAAGGTCGCGGCCCTGACTCGTGGCCGTGCCCCGGAACTCCGGGCGCTGGGCGTCGAACCCGTCATTGGCGATGTGACCGACCCGGCGAGCTTGAACCTACCTCCCGTCGAAACGGTGCTGTACGCCGTTGGCCTCGATCGCTCGGCGGGCCGATCGATGCGCGAAGTCTATCGCGATGGCTTGTCGAACGTCCTCGACCGACTGCCGACTCCGCGAACGTTCATCTACGTCAGTAGCACGAGCGTCTACGGACAAACGGATGGCGAATGGATCGACGAGTCTTCGCCGACGGAGCCGACCGAGGAAAGTGGCCGAATCCTCGTCGAATGCGATCAACTTCTGCGAGCCCGTCTGCCGAGTGCGATCATCTTGCGGTTTGCGGGAATCTACGGGCCGGGCCGAGTGATTCGTCGGGCGGCCATCGAACGCGGCGAGCCCCTCGCGGCCGACCCGGACGGCTGGCTCAACCTGATCCACGTTGAAGACGGAGCGACAGCAGTCGTCGCGGCCGAACGCGCCGAGCCCCGCTCGACGTTCAACGTGGCCGACGATCGCCCCGTGACCCGCCGCGAGTTCTACACGACGATGGCCGAGTTGTTGAACGCACCCCCCGCGGCGTTCGGCCCGAGGCCGCCGGGAGGATCGAATCGACGCATCAACAATCGTCGATTGAAGGAGGAATTGGGAGTGGAATTGAAGTACCCGGACTTCGCGGCGGGCTTGCGGCAGGCGATTGGCGTTCGGCAAGAAGCCTGATCTAGGCGAGCGGAGCGGCGTCAGCCAGTCGATGCGCCCGCAAAGACTTGCCCCAGAGCGCTTTTCAATTAGTAGATGTAGCGGGCAAACCCGTCGCCCCAGTTTTTTACGCCGGAGGCGTTTCAGCCATTCGCCGGCGGTTGAGCGCAGCGACACCGCCGGTTCGCGATCGCCAAACCAGACCGACCCCGGAGGGGTCGTAGCGGCTCGATGAATCGAAGAATCGCCACATGACCAAGGCGAAAATTGATGCGACGCCGGTGGTTCGGATCGTCGATCGGCGGACGCTGCTGCTGCGACCCCTCCGGGGTCGTCGGGTTGGTGCGATCGCGGACCGGCGGTGTCGCTGCGCTCAACCGCCGGCTAATTGCTGGAACGCCTCCGGCGTAAAAAACTGGGTCGTCGGACTTGCGGAAACGACGAACGGCCTACGGGTTTGCCCGCTACATCAACTTGAAAGGCGCTTTAGATTCAGGAGACTTTTCGCATTAACCAACTCGCGAGGCCTGCTTCCACGATCAGTTCCGAAAGCCGATCTGGGCCGATCAAAGTAATTCGTTCATCGTCGGATTTCGCCGTCCCGGAGTGATACACAAAGAACATTCGGTCGAAGACTTCAACTTCCTCGAACTTGGCCAAGTACGAATCAAGGATTTTCTGCTTGGTGTCGGATTTGATTTGGACGAAGGCCCGCTCACCCGTACTGGGCAACATCTATCCAAGTCCTTGGTCTTCTCCGTTCCACCGACGATACCTTGCCGACGCCAACCGCTTGTTGCAAATATCAGTCCGACCAAGATTTCAAAGTCCATTGGACCGAGTAGTTGGATCATTCCGCGAATCGCACTGTGCATTTCGCTCATGGCGGCAATCGCACGTTCGACGACCGGATTTTTGAGCCCGTTGATGCGCTGCACGACGGAATTCGACCCGATGACATCGCAAGTCGTCCCTCGAAAGGCGGCCAACTTCGTGAGGGCACCCGAGAGTTTGTCTTTGGTGAGTTCGTCGTTATTCAAGTCCTGGCACCGCCAACCCCCTTCGATCCGACGCCAGGTTCCGTTGCCGTCAGCGTGCGGCTTCGCCTCGTCGGAGAAAAAGCCCCAATAAAGTCGCTCTCCGACGAATGCGATCCAGAGCGTCGTTCCTGGGTCCTCAAAGAACAACTTCACTTCGTTTGTGAAGCGAGTCGCCGTACCTTTGTCCTTTCCCTCCTCCAGAAATGACTTTGTCAATTCAGCCCAGTTGCCTCCTCGACACTTCGCCAAGCGTGCTGGATTTGCGGTCTTGAAGCCCAGCCGGACGATCCCGTTCTTGACGCACTCCTGTTCCCAGATTCCTTGCCGACCCAGTTTGATGTAGCGCACCCGTGGCGGGTTGATCTGCGCCAGCTTCGGCTTTGGCATGAGACGCTCCCTTGCTTGGCACAATTGTTATGCCCTACTTCGTCCCCAACGGCGCTCGCCCCTCGCGGACTTCCTTCAGTCGCTCGCGGTACTTTTCGTAGAGCCGCGTTTGCTTGTTCGATGGGTCGAGCGGCTTGCCGTCGATGAACAGGCCCTGGACCTGCGTGCTTGGCTGCAACAGATCGCCATTCGTTAGTACGAGGTTGGCGCGCTTGCCGGGCTCGACGCTGCCGAGTTGGTCGGCGACGCCCAGGATTTGGGCCGGGTAAATCGTCACTGCTTTCAGGCCCTCGTCGGGTGGCAGTCCGTAGGCGACGGCCATCGCCGCTTCGTACGGCAAGTTGCGGGCGTTGCTCGATCCCGTCGACCGAATGCAGAATCGCACGCCGGCCCGGTGCAATTTCGCCGCGTTCGCGTACGGC
>JANLUE010000082.1:0-4645 GCA_031363325.1 Gemmataceae bacterium | reverse complement strand
CCTGGTCGCCCGCCCTGCGCGGCGAAGACCTGTACGCGGCCGCCAAGAAAGCCGCTCCCTACACCGTGCTCACGACCAACGCCGACTACGTTCGATTGCCACGCTACCGATATCGGCCCGACTGCGTGAACTACGTTCGCCAGGAACCCGACCTCGTCCGGGCCGTCCCGTTCGGCGAAGGCTTCATCGACTACACGGCCTTCTTCGCGGGCCTTCGCGATGGCGGGTTCGCCGGCATCGCGACCTACGAAATGTGCTCCCACCTTCGCGGCGGCGGCTCGATCGAAAACCTGGATCGCTGTGCAACTTCCTACCTCGACTGGCTGGGCCGACTGAAATGACCACGGACCAACCCCGGCCGACGAATGTGCGGTATCTGATTGTCGGCGTGACCGCTCTCGCGGCCATGTGGATGTACATCGATCGCGTTTGCTTCTCGACGCTCTCCAAGCCGGTCGGTCGCGATCTGGGAATCGATCCCGACCAGATGTCGTTCGTGCTGGGCGCGTTTTTTCTGACCTATGCACTTTTCCAAATTCCAATCGGCGCTCTGGCCGATCGGTACGGGCCACGGCTGATCCTGACCGTTTGCATCGCCGCCTGGTCGATTTGCACGGCGGCCACTTCGTTCGCGGGCGGAGCGTTGGGGTTGCTCGCGGTCCGGCTCGCGCTCGGGGCGTGCGAGGCGGGGGCTTATCCGGCCTCGGCCGGGCTCGTGCGAAAATGGTCGGCGGCGACCGAACGCGGAATGCTCAGCAGCATGGTGGCATTCGGCGGTCGCATCGGTGGCGCGCTCGCCCCGTTCCTGACGGCCTGGGCCGCCGTCACCTGGCTCGGCGATCCGGCCACCGACCGCACCGAGTGGCGCGGCGTGTTCGTCGCTTACGGTGCCGCCGGCTTGGTCGTGGCCGCGCTCTTCTGGTTCGTCGTACGCGATAGTCCGGCCAGCCATCCCTGGGCGAACGCGGCGGAAGCGAATCGTGTCGCGCCGTACGTGGCTCCTCCACTGGAAACCTCTCCTGGACTCAAGGGCTGGCTGAGCCGATTGGCACCGGTCTTCAAGAGCTTCAATCTGTGGCTGTTCGGCGCCACGCAATTCTGTGTGAACATCGGTTGGATTTTCCTGATCACCAGCTTGCCCGACTACCTGGACGATCGGTTCCAGGTCGACCTCAAAGACATTGGCCTCATGCAATCGGCACCGCTCATCGCCAGTTGCCTCGGCATGGCGATTGGCGGTGTATTCGGCGATTTCATGTATCGATGGCTCGGCCCCCGTTGGGGCCGATCGCTTCCGATTGGAATCGTGTTGTTCCTCTGCGCGATCACGTACTTCGCCGCGACGCGATTATCGAGCCCCTGGGCCGTCATTTATGCGCTTTCGGCAATGGCGTTTCTCGTGGACCTTTCGGTTCCTTCCATTTGGGCGTTCGCCCAAGACGTTGGCGGCCGTCAGGTTGGAGTCGCGCTGGGATGGGGCAATATGTGGGGAAACTTCGGAGCGGCGATCTCTCCAGTCGCCCTTCAGTTCATCCGCAAGGAATTCGGCTGGGACGTGGCGTTTCTCCTTTGTTCCGCGTGCTTCGTCCTCGCGGGGATCTCGGCCCTCAACCTCAACGCGACCATTCCACTCGTGCGCCCGAAGCGAAGCGCCGGTTCCGCGACGAGCTGAGCGTTGATGTGACCCGATGTTCGTGACCTGCGCGATTTGCTTCGGCGTCTCGTCGCTCGCGGCGTTCGGGTTGAATGCGAACGTGCCGGTGATGAAAAAGAAAACTGAGGACTACTCAACCTTGAGTCGAAGCAACGTGCGACATTCCATGCGGACCCGTTCCGCCCATTTCAGAGCGGCCTTTGACTGGCGCCGTGTCGCGTTTTCGCCCGGGTAGCGGACGGCAACGGCGAATCGAGTAAGGAAATCGAGCCCGCGGCCGAGTCGATTGAGCGACTTGTATCGCGGCCGTAACAAGACCAGTAAGTCCCGAAGCACGTGCGTCCGTGGAATCGGATCACCCACTTCGGCCAACAGCGCTTTCAAGTACTTTTCGGCCGACTGCTGGCTGAGAAAGCAACGTTGGTCGTCAAATCTTCGGTCAGTTTGAGCTTCGGCCCTTGCGAATTGATGATCGGCTTCTGCTTTGGCGACCCACTGAGCGGTGGTGTTTTTCATACAGGACCTTGCCCTTGTTCACAATCTCCAACGAAAATGAGTCCCCTTCCGCTTGCCAAAGGGCAAGACGCTTTGGCGTGCGAACAATCAGGTCAAGTGGGAAGTCGGGCACGACTTCGTCGTCAATTCGGCACGCTTGATCTAGTTGATTGCGGCATGGCATGATCACGAGTATGTCGACATCGCTATCGGCGTGTGGCGTTCCATAGGCGTGTGAACCAAACAAGATTATCCGGTCTGGCTGAAACCGTTCGGCAACCTGCCGCGCGTAACGACGAATCGCTCGCATCGGCACTTCAGCCCCGCGATACCAAGCGTCGGACTTTTGAGCTTTCGGAATCGCCGCCACGTTGTCCTCTACTTCTTCTCCACAACCCGCGGGGCCGGCCCTTTCTGGGCGGGGATGTCGGCCCACCATTGATCTTCTTCGGCGATCGCGAGGGCTTTGCGGGCGTCGACCAAGACTTCCTTCGGGGTCGTTTTCGGTTCCGCTTTGGCGATCTCGGCTTTTAGCGACCGAACGCGTTCGGCGGCGGACTTCGCGGACCGGGTCGCTTGCAAGAACGGCAGCAGCTTCTGGATCGTCTCGGAAGGAATCACGTGGCTTTCCGTTCGACCCGCGCGGGCGATCGCGACGCCGATCACCTGGCCATCCAGATCGACGAGCGGGCCACCGCAGTCGGCTGGTTGAATCACGGCGTCGGTTTGCAGGATCGTCGGGATGCCGGTTCTACGTTCGCTGAGCTTGCTGCCCATCGAGTTCTGCATTTCGCCACGTCCGTCTTTCCCAAACGCCCCGAGCAGTTCGCGTGGCCGCGTGCCGAGCTTGGCGGACAGTTCCATGCGCGTGCCGCCGCGTTCGAGCGTGACCTTGATTGAATCGCCCGCGCGATAGCGGAGCAACGTGGCGATCAGTTCGTCACCATCGCCGATTTCGTGGCTATCGATTAGTAGGATCACGTCCTTCGGCTTCAGTCCGGCCTTGTCAGCGGCGCTCTCTCGGGTAATCGCGCCGACCGTGGCCCCGGAGTCCGAATCGGCGAGTTGAATTCCGAGGAAGCCACTCTGCTCGGTCGGCACACGCGGCGGGCCGTACGGGCCACGCACGGTGCGTGCCAACACGCTCACGACCCCGACGGCCGCCGCGTCGCCGGTCGGCTTGGCGATCGCGACCCAGTTGCCGACCGGGGCCGTGCTACTCGGTGCCCAGGAGATCGGCGTCAGCCCGGCCGGGTCCGTGGCGATCAGGGCGAGGTCGAAGTTTTCGAGTCGCCCGGTCACTTCGGCCGGGCGTTCCTTGCCGTCCGCGGACTTGATCGTCAGCTTGCCAGCCTTGATCTCGCTCGCCTTCGTGAGAATCGAGCCATCGGTGGAAACCACCGTGCCGAGGGCCGCGTCCTTGCCGTCGAGCAAGACGCGGACGGTGCTCTTGGCCGGCTTTTCGAGGGCCGGCTTGAACAGGGCGACGAACTTCGGCGACGATTTGACTGGCTGGCCCGAGGCGATCCGGTCGCGCGCCGGCTGGGCCGAGGCCGGCAGGACCAGGAGTGCGGCGAGCAACGCGGGAAGGAAGTATCTCTGAAACATGGTGGTATCGGGGTTCGTGGCCGGTTGATGTCCACTACGGTTTTATTCGTCGGTCAGTCGTTGCGCTTGCTAAGCGTCGCCTTGAGTTCGAATTCTTGATCGCCGCGCTGGACGAGCAAAGTGATGTCGTCGCCCGGCTTGCGATAGTCGAGGTGACGACGCAGGTCGGCATATTTCTTCAGCGAATACTTGCCGAATTTCAGAACCTTGTCGCCGGGCCGCAGTCCCGCTTTGTCGGCGGGCGAATCGGGCGTAACCGCTCCCAACAGGCAGGCGTTCTTTGCGTCAAGATCCCCCTGGACTCCAAGATAGGCGGCCACATCGCCGATGCGATCGCCGCGGACGAGCTGGTCCCACGATTCCTTGTAGGTGTCGATCGGCACGTGCAAGTTGGCGGTCAGGAACGGCCCAATTCGACTGTGGATGCCGATCACTCGGCCTTTCATGTCGAAGAGCGGCCCGCCCGAATCGCCGCCCACGAGTGTGCAATCGGTCTGGATCGCGGTGTCGTTATTCATGCCGATTCGGCCCACGCGCACGACCGGCGATCGCCCGACCTTGTACCCCTCGGGGTGGCCAATCGCGACGCACCATTGCCCGACCTTGAGGTCGCCCGACGAGCCGACTTCGCAGTAGGGCCAATCGCCGGGGTCGGTGATTTTGGCCATGCCGCTATCGATGTTGCGGAACTGCCCGAGCGACTTGCCCTTCACGCGCTTGCCGTCCGGCAGGATGATCGTGATCGGCTTGTCCGGCGTGCCGGACACGTGCCCGGCAGTCAAGATGAGACCGTCCTTGGAGACAATCACACCACTCCCCGAAGCGACCGAGCCGGGGTTGCCGGGCGACGGGTTCGGGACGAGCAGGCTCGAGACGAACGACACTGCT
>JANLUE010000025.1:0-2539 GCA_031363325.1 Gemmataceae bacterium | reverse complement strand
GTCGTCGGGCCGCCGCGACGCTCGGTGCGATTGGCCATTCCGAAGCCGTCGGTCCGCTCACGGAGTTGCTCCGAGACCCCAGCTCCGAGGTCAAGTCCGCCGCGGCGCGGGCGCTGGCCCAATTGAAAGGCGAGGCGGCGTCGGCCGTTCCGGAACTCGTGCAGCTTCTGCAAGATTCGGACGAGGGCGTTCGCCAGGCCGCGGCCGAGGCGATCGGTCAAACCGGACCGCTCGATTCAAGCGTCGCCAAGTCGCTGGCCGATGGACTGTCGAGCGCGGACACAGTCGTACGCGCTCAGACGGCTGAAGCACTGGGGGCGATCGGTTCGGCGGCGGAAGACGCGGCCCCGGCGCTCGTCGACTTGTTGCGCGACAAGAGCGATCGAGTTCGCGCGACCGCCGCGAAGGCCCTGGGGGACATTGGCGAAGGGGCGGCCGGCGTCGCGGTCCCGAAGCTCATGCGCGCCCTCCGCGATCCGGACGCCTGGGTCTCCGCCTTGGCCGCGGAGGCGCTTGGCGAAATGGGCGAGTCGGCCGAGGCCGCCATTCCGGCCCTGATGCGCTCGCTTCGACATGGCACGCCCCAAGTCCGGGCCAACGCGGCCGAAGCGCTCGGCAAGTTAGGCGATGGGGCCCGTAAAGCCGTGTCCGCCCTGACGGCCGCGACTCGCGATGAGGATGGTTCGGTGCGGGCCCAAGCGGTCACGGCGCTTGGCGCGATCGAATCGAGCCCCGCGCTCTTGGCCGCGCTGGGCGATTCCGACCCGCGGGTCCGTACCGCGGCCATCGAGACGCTCGGCCGCACACCGCCGGCCGATCCGATCCCAATTGCCGACTTACTCGAGCTGCTGCGTGACCCGAATGACCAGGTGCAAGCGGCCACGGCCCAGGCCTTGTCGAAGCTGACCGGCCCCGTCCCCGAACTAATCGCCGAGCTGGCCGAACGATTGACCGCCGACGAGAGCCCCTGGGTTCAGTCGATGGCCGCCCGCGCGTTAGGCATGTTCGGCCCGGCGGCCGCGTCGGCCGGCACCGCGCTCGTTCGAACCGCGCAGACGGCCGAGAACGGCGTCCGCGACGAATCGATGCGAGCCCTCGTGCTCATCCAGCCGGAAGAAGCGGCGGCCGCCTTTGTGACCGGCCTCGCCGACGCCGACCCGGATGTCCGCCGAATCGCGTCAGCCGGCTGGCGCAAGTCGGCCATGGTGCCGGACGAAGCCGTTCCGGCGTTGATCGAAGCGCTCAAAGATCCCGAGGAACAGGTACGTGCGAACGCGGCCTATGCGTTGGGGCGGCTCGAAGAATTGCCAACGGCCGCGATCCCGGCCCTGGTCGAAAGTCTCGCGCACCCGAACGACGGCGTTCGCCTGAACGCGGCGCTTGCCTTGCGAAACGCCCCCCTGACCGCGACGGCCGGCCCGTTCGCCCAGTTGCTCGACGACCCGAACCCGCGGTTGAGGCTGATCGGCGCCGGTGCCTTGCTCGCGGCCGACGAAGTCGACGATCGGGCGACGGCCGCGTTGTTCGAGACCCTGGCCGCCGAGTCGGGCGGCGTTCATCAGGCCGCGCTGGGCCTCATCGAATCGCTGGGCGAGCAGGCCGGACGCATCGTCGAGAAGCTGGAAGCCCGAGCGAACGGCCACACGTTGCCGCTGAACGTCTGGGAGGAGTTGAAGGAGATCGTGGCGAGGAAGGCCGTATCTTGACGGGGAAGTTTTTCGCGACCGGGAAAGTGAAGCTCAACATGCAACAGCGCGATGTGCACTTGTTCGTCTACGACAGCCTCTCGGACTGGGAGTACGGCTATGCCGTGGCGGGCATCAATAGCCCGGAGTTTCAGAAGAACCCGGGGGCCTATCGCGTGCAGACCGTGGGCGTTCGGCGCGAGTTGGTGACCTCGATGGGTGGCGTGCGAATTCAGCCGGATCGGACGCTCGATCAAGTCGTGCCGGCCGACAGCGCGATGCTGATCATTCCCGGCGGAATGAGTTGGGACAACGCGGGCGAGCCGGAAGCGATCGAGGCGGCGCGAGCGTTCCTGAAACAGGGTGTGCCCGTGGCCGCGATCTGCGGCGCGACTGGCGGCTTCGCTCGCGCCGGCTTGTTGGACGACCGACGACACACGAGCAACGCTCGCGAATATCTGGCGATGACGGGCTATCGCGGGGCGGGCCTGTACGAGGACGCGCCCGCCGTCATGGACCGAGACTTGATCACAGCCTCCGGCACGGCCCCGCTGGAGTTCGCCGTGCAAATCTTCAAGAGACTCGACCTGTATTCGCCAGCGGTGCTGGACGCTTGGTACGGGTTGCACAAGACCGGCGAGACCAAGTACTTTTACGCCCTCATGCAGGCGAGCCCGCCGAGTGCGTGACGCCCCTACTTCTCCACCTTCAGCCGCGACGGGGCGCGGCTCCAGTCGCCGACGACGGCTTCGATCATCGAGGCTCGGCGTTCGCGCCAAACTTGTAACTTCACGCGCTGGCCGACGGGCATCGACGCGATCAGGTTGATCAGGTGGTTCTCGTTGCGGATGTCG
>JANLUE010000004.1:0-2453 GCA_031363325.1 Gemmataceae bacterium | reverse complement strand
GCTGGTCGGCGACACCAAGGAGAGTCGGCAACGATACGGTGAGATGCTGCTCGCCCATTCGGAAGTGCTGTTGCGCCTCGAGCAGGAGCCCGACAGCCGAAGTCATTTGAACGGCGAACACGTTCGCGAAGCCTATCTGCGTCGCTACGGGCGACCGGCCAACTTACCCGCGAGCGAACGGGGTCGCGAGCTATCGGAAGCGGACGTCAGTCTCTTTTTGTTCCTCGGAGCCGGCGGCCCGGTCCGCACGACGTTCCTGCCGGGCACCAATTCGGCCTATTACACGACGTTTTTGCAGTCGCCCGCCCTGGCCGCGAAGCTTCCAGCGGATGTGCCGATCCGAAAACTGTTTGCCGTGTGGCTCGAACACGAACGCACTCCCATCATGCTCCGGCGCGGGCTCGACCTGGCGATCCAGAACACCGTCAAGGAATGCCTGCCGACGCTCACGCGACTGGCCAAGGACCCCGGCGTCGTCATGTATGTGCGCGCGACCGCGATCCTGGGCTTCACCCGACTCGGGACGAAAGAAAGCCTGGCGACTCTCGAGTCGTTGTTGAACGAAAAGATTCTGGTGGCCAACGTCTCGATCAACGGCGAACGCGGCAGCGTGCAACTGCGCGACGTCGTTCTGGGGGCCATCATTCAACTATCGGCCCAGAACCCCGCCGACTTCGGCTTCGAGCGCAAGATGCCACTGGGATTGTCGAGTACGTCGTACACCTATTACGCGTTCGGCACGGACGAAAAACGCGACGCCGCCCATGCGAAATGGAAGGAATGGGCGACCGCGAACTTGAAGAAGTGAGTCGAGTCGGGCGTCCGGCCTGGGGTCGGAGTCGCGGACGGCACCTTCGGTAAAACACAAGTGCCGACCGCGCTCCGACCGCCAAACCGGACGTCCGACCCCGACGATTACGTTTGCCACATCATGTACTGGGCCACGCGCCACGCGACTTCGGCCTTTGACAACCAAACCACGAAGACCGTCGCCGACAGGAAGAGCAGGATCATGGCGTCGATGCGCCGAACCATGGAACCGATTGGCGGCAGCAGCGAGCCCGGCAACTTCGGGAACCGAAGCGTGGTCAGGGCCACGATGCCCCACCACAGCGAAACGAATCCAACGCCCAGGTAGATCGTCGTGACCGCGTGGACCGCGCGCGGCTTCACGTTCAACATCTCCGAAACACCCGCCAAACTCTTCGAGTCGATCTCGGCCGACATGGCGGCCGCCGGAAGGATGGGCCAGGCCATCAGGACCAAACCGAGTGCCACGGAAACGAGTACGAGCGGTGGATAGATCAGCCACCGGCGCGCCCCGAGCGATTCGCCCCGCTCGCGGGCCAACGACAGGTCCGCCCTTGCGACGAAGTAACTGGCGATCATCAAGGGGAACGCGACGATTCCAAGCGTGAATAGGGCGATCGACGCGTAGGCCAACCGCCAGTCGGGCGAAAGCCCGCGCACCCGGCCGACAAGCCCCCGGCCCGCCTGATACGCTTCGCCCGGCAGGGCCTTGATCTGTTCGACGGCCCGGTGGCCGACTGGCTTGAGCTTGTCGGTCAGATACTTCCAGACCGAGCGTGGCTCGTCGCCGACCCACTGATTGGGCGGGCCAAGTCGTTCGAGCACGGCGGCCAATTGTGGGGCGGTGATTGGGCCGCTCGAGCCATCGAGGGCGGCGGCCACGTGGTCGCGGACATCCTGTTCGATCTCGCCGGGGCTCAGCGAGGCGTGCCCGACCACGGCGGCCCGTACGTCGGCCAGGTAGTCTTCGAGGTAGGCGCGGGCGTCCGGCGTGAATGCGATCATCGGTCGAGCTCCGCGGGGGACAGGGAATCGATGCCGTCGCGAACCGCCCGCCAGGCGGTCCGCATGCGAGCCAGTTCCTTCCGGCCCAGGGGAGTCAGTTCGTAATACTTGCGGGCCGGCCCTTCCGGCGATTCGACCAGGCTCGTGGTGACGAACCCGTCGCGCTTGAACCGGCTGAGGATCGGGTACACGGTCCCTTCGCCGATCACCAAACCATCGACGGCACCGAGCGTCTTGACGATCTCGTAGCCGTACACGCGGCGACCGCGCACGGCGGCGAGGACGCCGAACTCCAGAATACCCTTGCGGAGCTGCGTGGTCCAGTTGTCGAAGAAAGCCGACTCCATGACACCTAGTATATGGTCATGCAAGGTAGCTGTCAACGCGATCTATCTGGCGATGTTACAATCCGCGTCGGCAGTGGAACTGGAGCGTTATTCGCGGGCTGGCAGCCAAATCTTGAATCGAGCCATCAATTCGTGGTTCCGAACAAACGTCGTTCGTGTTCGAGCCGGAAGACCTGCCTCGACGGGAAATCGAGGCGAGCATCGTCTGAATGAGAGGTTCAGTTCGATTCCGCCAACAGTTCCGCCAGCTTTCGCCGCGCATAGAACATTCGGGTCTTCACGGTATTGGCC
>JANLUE010001487.1:0-2370 GCA_031363325.1 Gemmataceae bacterium | reverse complement strand
CTCCGCGATCACCGGTATCCCGGGTTCGATTGGTTTGGTCTTCCGAGTGCGAGTGGCCGCCCGCGGCTTGGGCTGGGCCGCCTTCGGCTTTTTCGCTCGCGGCTCGATGGTCTTTGGCATGATGTCCCCTCAATCGCCCTTGCCGTTCCGGCGTGCGAGTTCTTCTTTCAGCCGTGCCAGTTCCGCTTCGACTTGCGTCCGCGCCGCTGCCTCGCGGTCGGCTCGCGCCGCTTGTTCCTCGGCTCGCGCCGCTTGTTCCCCGGCTCGCGCCGTTTGTTCTTCGGCTCGCGCCGCTTGTTCCTCGGCTCGCGCCGCTTGTTCCTCGGCTCGCGCCGCTTGTTCCTCGGCACGCGCCGCTTGCTCCTCGGCTCGCGCCGCCTGCTCCTCGGCTCGTGCCGTCTGCTGGTCCGCCCGAGTCGCGTTGGCTTCGGCCAGGATCTGAACCAGTTTGCCCTCCGGCGTGAAGAACCGAACCCACTTTCCAGTGATGTCCCCGTACTTGCCGTCCCAATGGCCCAGCCACAGGTCCAATTCCTCCGACCAAAGGCGACCCGTCCCATCGGCGACGATCGCCTGGTAGACCTTGTCTTTCAACCGCCAGCCCACCAGCGATCGATCCGACGGGTCGTAACAAAAGTACTCCGAGGTCTTGAAGATCCGCTCGTAGATGTCTTTCTTCTCCCCCAGGTCTTTCTCCCGAGTCGTGCGCGACAACAACTCAACGATTATGTCCGGGAATTGCACGTCTTCCTTCCAGGTCATCCACGACTCCCGCTCCCGGTGCCGCTCAACGCCCTTCACCAGGAAGAAGTCCGGCCCCCGGAAGTCTTCGCTCTTCCGGTACCTCTCGCTGAAGTACAGGAACATGTTCCCGCCCACGAAGAAGTCGTTGCGAGCGTTCCAGAACGCCTTGATTGACTCGATCAACAGGACCATCTGGTTCAAATGCCACGGCGATTCCATGGGCACATCATCGTCGGAGGGAAGGTCGGTCGGCCATTCGAATTCCGCAGTGACCGTCGGCGGCAACTCCGCGATCACCGGTGGCGTAGGTTCCGTCGGCTTGGCTTTGCGTGCGCGCGTGGCCGCCCGCGGCTTGGGCTTGTCCGCCTTCGGCTTCTGCGCTCGCGGTTCGATGGTCTTTGGCATGAGTTCCTCCACCACTCATTATGCCGGTTCGAGTCCCCGTTCGCCATCCCGTACTTCGTACCGCTTACGACATCATCACCTGGGCCGGGTTCAATGCGCCGAATTTACCCTTGTTGGCCGTGATCTCGAACGCGCGCGGCACCTGGTCGATGCCGTGCAGTACGTGCGTGATCGTTGGGCCAAGGCGGACGCGGCCTGAGGCGACGAGTCGGACTGTGTGTTCGAGGTGCCCTTGCGTACTGATGTCCGGGAACACGTAACGCAGGCTTCGTTCGCGGAGTAAGTCCACGTTCAAATTGATCGGCGCGCCGAACCAGGATACGCCCACGACTTTGCCGCCCGAACGGACCGCGTCGATCGCCTGGTCGAGCGTCTGGTGACCGGCCAGGCCTTGCTTCGGGCTGCCGCCGGCGCATTCGAAAACGACATCCGCGCCAATGCCGCCGGTCAATTCGCGGATGGTGGCGACCGCGTCGCACGACCGCGCGTTGATCGTGTGGTCGGCCCCCAGTTCCTTCGAGACGGCCAGCGCCTCGTCGCGAACGTCGATCGCGATGACCTTGCCCGCTCCGGTCAGACGGGCCACTTGCAGGCACTCGAGGCCCATGCTGCCCTGGCCAAAGATCGCGACCGTATCGGCAAGGCGAAGTTCGGCCGTCTCGACGGCCGCCACGCTATCGCTCAGCGATTGCAAGCAGGCCGCCTCGCTGTCCGAGATGCGATCGTCGACTTTGACGAGCGCGATCTCCGGCAACGTGGCGATCTCCGCGAAGCACCCCGGCAGGTCGAAGCCGATCACGGGGCCTTTGCGACACTGTGTGCTTCGTTCCGAATGGCACATCGGACAGTCGCCGCACGGCAACTTGGCCCGAGCAGCGACGCGATCGCCGACCTTGAACTTCGTGATGCCGGGCGCGACGGCCGTGATCCGGGCGCAAAACTCGTGCCCGAACAGTTGCACCGGAGCCTCGGTCTCGAGCCGCCGCTTGATGCGGTCGTAGGCGAGCGTCGGGATGCCGCACGCGAGCTGCGCCTCGGTCACACTCGGCTGCACGCAGATCGGTCTGACGAGCACGTGCCCCGGCCGCAGCTCCGGCACCGGAACGTCGTCGAGCCGCAGATCGTTGAACGCGTGGAAGCGCCAAGCTTTCATATTTTGAACTCGGCCTGTTTCGGATGGACCACAGAGGAACAGAGATCACACAGAGGCACAGAGGCGCA
>JANLUE010001449.1:0-6707 GCA_031363325.1 Gemmataceae bacterium | reverse complement strand
ATGTTCGAGGCCGTTCATCGGGAAGGGTTGTTCCGCCGCGACTTTGGGCTCGTCGAATTGGAGCTGGCGGCCGTCGCGTCGCGGACCGGCACGCGGGGCGAGCGCTATCAGCGCGAGTGAAGCGGGTCTCCAACGAAAGAGGTCAGCGCTCTTGCTTCCGGAATTCGCTCCAACGATTCTGCACCACGGGACGACGGCCCAACGAGCGCATGCCATTGAAGCACACGGTCCCAACCCGGACTTTCGAGAGCCGGGAGCGGCGAACCTTCCTCCTGCCGAGGGGTTCTCGACGGTGATCAGCGACGGGAGGCCGTGCGGCACGGGCACTCCGGAACAAGCCGCACACGGCAAACATGCGCTGTTCCCAGGCGAAGGAGGTCCAGCTATCGTGGAGATAAGGGTTCCAGCCTGGATCATGGCGAACTTATATGCGGATGCCATCGCGGCCGGTTTGGCTCGCAGCGGCGAAATCCGATTCGAACCCGAATGCGGTCTGAATGAACTGCGGGCCGAATGGCCCAATCTCACGAAACGGGTGATCCGATTGTGACGACCAACATCAATGTCACCGAGCTTCTGAACGACCCTCTCGCTCCCGACTGGACTGTGGAGGGGGTCGCCGAACGAGTGCTTGACGCCGTTGCCGCTCAACAGGCCGGGGATGATCGATCATTTGTGCTCGACGCGAACTCCGCGACGGATCGTCAATCACAGCGCCTCCTCAGGCCACTCCTTGCCTGCCTCGCCACCAAAGCTGCGGCCGAGGCCGGCACTTCGGCCAACCTCTTCGGCGGCCCAATATCCTTCAAGCGACCGGGCCCGAACGGTCCTGTGTGGATCAGTGGTCAATTTGAGAATCGACTCGGTCACGTACGAATCACTTTGAAGCGATCCAGTTCGCCGCCGCGAGTCGAACGAGTGGCACCTGGCGATTCAGAACCGGACGACTCCGAGTACGCGCCGGAGCACCCTCGATCACACCGGTCGAATGCCGAACGCGCGCTCATGGACAGTTCGACCGGCTCGTGAATCAGGGTGTTTTGGAGTTGCCCAGGTTCGTTGACACAGACAACTGATTTTACAGGCCCGTTTTCATCTCTCCCTCGCCCTATCATTGCCCCATGCACTCCCCCAAGCGCCTCCGGGCCGGCATGGTCGGCCTGGGGATGATTTTCGACGAAACCTATCGGCCCATGTTCGAGGCCGTTCATCGGGAAGGGTTGTTCCGCCGCGACTTTGGGCTCGTCGAATTGGAATTGGCGGCCGTCGCGTCGCGGACCGGCACGCGGGGCGAGCGCTATCAGCGCGAGTTGGCTGGCAAGCTGCCGCCGTTCTTGAACTTCGCGGGCAATGGGTCGGTGGCCGCTTTGTTGGAATCGAACGTCGACGCGGTGTGCATCGCGACGCCCGACGATCGCCACTTCGAGCCGGCGAAGCTCGCACTTCAGGCGGGCAAGCACGTCCTGATCGAGAAGCCCTCGGTACTCACGCTCGCGGAGCTCGATGAACTCCAGGTGCTTGCCGACGCGAAGGGCGTGCTCGCCAAGGTCGTCTATCACAAACTCGCGGACCCGGACCACAAAAAGCTGCGTACTCACGTGGCCGACGGCACGCTGAAGCATGTCAACAATGGCTACTGCTCGCTGCTCGAACCGAAGTCGATCAGTGGGGGTCAGTTTGCCGAATGGCTGACGGGCCGCAACCCCGGAACGTACGTGGCCGTCCATTACCTGAAACTGATCGACTTCACGTTCGGGTCCGACTGGGGTTTGACCCGAATCTCGGCGACGGGGCAGCGGGGCCTGGCCGGGCCGGCGAATGGGCCAACGTGGGACTCGGTCCAACTGCAAGTCGTCTACACGCATCCCGACGAACGCGAGGCCGCGTTCGACATCCACACGAGTTGGGTGACACCCGACAATTTCCCCGGCTACGTCGATCAGGAAGTCCAGTTCCGATTCGACAACGGCGTCTGGAACGCGCATCAACGCAAACGGGGCGTGGAAGTGTGCATCGAAGGCCGCACGCCCGGTGAACTGAAAAACACCCCGAACCATCATTACAACGGAACCTTCCTTGAACCGTGGGGCGATCGGTCTCAACGTGGCTACGGGATCGAAATCCTGCGGCGATTCTTCGAGGAAGTGGCAGCCGTCGAATTCGGCGGGCCCCCGGCCGAGCGACCCGACCGCCTGCGAGCGGCCAGGTCGCTCAGTTACAACGACCTGTCGGCCGACCGCAACTGCGTGGCGATCGTCCAGGCGCTCGAAGCGATCCTGAATCGCCACGCAGGTGGCGACCCGGGGGCGATTGTTTTGGTGAATAGCGTGTTCGGTGGATTGGTGTTATCGTCGCGGAACGGCGATCGCGAAGTGTTATACCGGCCGCCTTTTTGATGAGCTTCGACCGTCATGCAAATCGACTACGTCCCCGTCCTGCACCTGCAGCGCGAACTGCACGAGTTGCCACGCAGTCGCGAGCGATTCGAGAAATATTTGCGGATGATCGTGAACGAGGACGGCACCGACCTGCGGCGGGTCGCGCTCGTGGCCGCCAATCCGATGGCAAAGGATCACGTTCGCAGATTCCTGGATGCGCTGCTCGAGTTCGATGCCGACCGAATGGCCGCGGAATGGGCCAACGAAGTCGCGGCCGCGTTCGACCCCCTCCCCTGCCGGGCGTCGGCCTCGCTCGTGGTTGTTGACGATCTGGGCGGCGGCTGGACGAATCGATTTGCCAACGAGTACGGCTTTCGGCGCATCGCCCATCCGTCGGCCAAGCGGTTCTGGTTGTCCGCGATACTCTGGAGTAGCGAAGTTCCCACGATTCAATCGGTCCGCGAGGCGATTCAGACGGCCGCGTATCGAATGGCCTACGTGACGGTTCATGGCCCCGCGAACACGCTCGGCGAATTGCTCGAACAGGAATCGTTCGTGCTCGGCATGGCCCCAACTTCGGGACCGACGCTCGACGCCGACGACCTCGAGTACACGCGGGAAGTGATCGCCCCATTTCTCGGCGCGACCGACATGCGAACGACCATCGAGTGCCTGTTCGGCGACGAAGCGGGCGCGACCCTCGGCTTCGCCCCGTGCGGCCTGAGTTTGTGGGCCGGCCTCGCGCTCGCACGAGCGGACGGGATCAAGCGAATCGGCGAACGCCAAGGTGAGGCGATGGACGTGTTGCGGGGGTGGCGCGACGAACGAGTCAAATAGTCGAGGCTCGTGTGCGATCAACGCTACAATTCCAAGAGTCCTCGCACGCATGGGATTTGCCAATGGCTTTCGCGAACTATTCGAGCATCGATGTGGTGGTGAAGCGACACAAGCTCACCTTCAATCACAAACCCATGATGGCGGCCGATCCGTCGGCGCCGTTGTTCAGCCAGCAATTCCGGGACGAACTCGCGTTCAATCAGCAGATGTTGCCGATCGGCCGGTCAGAAATTGGGGCGGGCGAAGTGCTCCTGTTCCCGATCCTTCGCGAAGTCTGGAAGCCGTACTGGAAAGACCTGGCCCTCTTCACCCACGAATCCCTGACCTACGACGACGACCTGACGGGCACGCCGGACTACTTCGTGTGCAAGGTCTCCGAATATGGTCGGACGATCCCGGACGTTCCCTATCTCTTGATCGCCGAGGCCAAACTCGACGACTTCGAACGAGCTTGGGGTCAATGCTCGGCCGCCATGCTCGCCGCACAACGACTGAATCAGGCACCGGACCTGCCGATCTATGGAATCGCCACGAACGGCAATTCGTGGCAATTCGGCGTACTTCTCGGTCGAGATTTCACTGTCGATCCGAGTGTGACGGCGCTCTACGATCTCGATTCGCTCTCGCGGCGACTCCATGCCGTTTTCAGGCAGGTCCAACGAGAAGTCACGGCCTACACGCAGCGAATGGCGGCCGTCTGAACACCCTCGTGCGGGAGGACGCGGGTATCGGGTCGAAGTGGGTCTGCTGCGTCCGCCGTAGAGGTTCCCGGGGAAGGGGGAGGAGTCGCTGTACTTCCATCAGTCGTCGTTGGGCCGGGGCACTCATCGGGCCGCCCGACTCCCATGCGGCAACGGCTCGCTCCGAGAACCCCGTGATCCGGGCGAAGTCTTTCGCCTTTAGGCCGAATTCACTCCTCAAGCTGTTGAGTACTTTGCGAGGTGATTGTGCTCAGTCTGGTAAATTGGCGGCGGCCATTGGCAGGTTCCTCGACTTGCATTCTACCAGACATTTCACCCTTCCCGCCACGGCCCGCCGGCCGGCCACGTCCGCTCGAACTTCACCCCGGCGCCGATCGCCGACGCGACCGGCTCCAGGAACGGCACCAGGTCGTCGATTACGGCTTGCAAGGTTCCCGGCACATCGGCGAGTTTCGATTTGCGGACGAAGCCTTGCCACTGGGCCTGTTTCGCCGGGTCGCGGCCGAAGGTCGGCGTCAGCGCCGTCGGGCGGGGGTTGATCGGGGTGTTTCGATGGGCGAAGGTGCGTTCGATCGCGGTCGCCAGGGTTGGGCCGGCGAATTCGAACTGTCGCGACAACTGCCACAGATCGAAGAAGTCTTTCATGCGACTGTTGAGCAGGCCGAGCTTCGTCATCGCTTCGAACTTTTCGGCGACGACCGTTTCACGCGGGTAGCCTCGTAGGCGCGGGGCGGAGAAGTCGAGTAGGACCGGGTAGTCGGTCATGGTCGCTGCGGGCGTAATTACGTCGCCGAAGCCTGTGTCGATCTGCATCGGCACGCGGGCGTTTTCCAAAGTCGCGAGGAACGTGACTCGCACGCCGGAATAGTCCGCGTCCTCCTTGATCGCTTCGCCCCGCACGCTGGCCGAATCGAACATCAGCCCGTCCGGCTCGACGGCCTGCGCGCACACTTCGGTAATAGCCGACACGACCGCCTCGACGCCGTTGTCCATGCGAGCGAGGAAGTCGATGTCGCGCGTCGGCCGGGTGGCCGGCCCGCCCCAGGCCGTGAACATCAACGCCCCCTTTAGCACGAAGGCGTCCGCGTGCGGCGAGTTCGCGAGGCGATAGAGGAATCGCTCCATCGCGAAGTATTGCAGGAGTTCCTGGAACGGCCGATTCGTCTCGCGGGCCCTGTTCATGAGCCGTTGTCGAACCGAGGCGGCGAGGTTCTTCACAGGATCGCCTCCAGGTACGGCCGAGCAACGCGGGCGACCCGGCAAATGGCCGCGTAACGCAGGATCGCATCGACATCGACGCGGCCCTGGGCCTTGTACATTCGGACGGCCTCGAGCACGGTGTCGAGGCCGATCTCGTTACGATGTTTGAAGCAGTCGGCCAGGGTCTTTTCGCGCGAGTAGACCTTCACCGTTCGGCCATCGAGTTTGTGTTTCTCGATCCCGGCCGTGAACGGGGCGGGGCTGATTCGGAACGATCGCACCGGTGGATACGCGAGTTTCGGCGGCTCGCTGTTGCGGGGAATGGCCAGCCAGACCTCGTGGGGGATCTGCGTCGTGAGCCCATGGAACGCGAGCGCCGAGACGAGGTAGGCGACGCCGTGCGGAACCTTGGCGGCCACCGTGACGAGGTCGGGGTGGGCGAGTGGCTTCGCGTCGGCGAGTCGATAGAGCCCGCGGGCGAGGGATTCGATCTGGCCGGCATCGCGCATGGCGTAGAGGGTGCGGCGATGGATGCCGGCCCGGAGGGCGTCGGCCATGCGCAGCAGCCCGCCCCGCCGCCGAAAGGCCGACGTGGCCTGGCGGATGGGTGCCGACTCGCGTCGCGCCGACCGGGACATGTCCAAAATACCTCCACGAATTACGATATGGAGGTATTTTGTACCTTCTGTGTGGTCGTGTCAATGGCAGTTTGGGATTTGACTCGCCACGGAGTAACACGGATCGACACGGAAAAAAGGCAAAAATTGACAACCCAAAATCCGTGCCAATCGGTGTCCACCCGTGGCACCGCCTTCTGAAAAGTCATAAAACCACCACAATCGAAAATCGGGAGTTGTTTTGTACCAAATCGGCCTTTGTGCCCTTTGTGGTTGGGTGTTTCGAGTTCGCCACAGAGGAACACGGATCGACACGGATAATAGGGAGAATTTGACAGAATCAACATCCGTGCCAATTGGTGTTCATCCGTGGCACTGCCTTATGACAAGTCATAAAACCACCACAATCGAAAATCGGGAGGTGTTTTGTACCAGAGTCGAGGAATACAGCTCACGACAAAGAGCACGAAGATCCATCGGCTCTTTGTGTCCATTGTGGTGAGATGACTCTTCGAACCAAAAAGAACTCACCCCCTGCCCCGACAGTCGACACAAAGATCAATCGGCCCTTTGTGCACTTTGTGTCCTTTGTGGTGAGCAGATTTCCGAACCGAAAGAAAATTCGCACCCCCCTGCCCCGCCAATCAACCCGTTCGAGTCGCTGTATGCTAAAGCGATCGGAGGCCAACGATGAACCGACAACGCAAGCTCCGTGCGATCGGCATTCTCATTGCCGCCTTGGCCCTTCTCGTATCGCTCGCCATGATGTGTTGGCCCAGGCCGCCTTCCATCGACCACACCCGAAACAAGAGACTCATGTACGCCCACGTCACGATCCAGCCGGGAATGTCACGCGCCGAAGTCGAACAGGCGCTTGGCGAGCCCGATGAACGAGAAGACGACCCGAAGATCGAACGTTGGAACACGACCGGGCACCTTGGGCACACCGTCACGGTTCAATACGAGCACGACCG
>JANLUE010001439.1:0-1917 GCA_031363325.1 Gemmataceae bacterium | reverse complement strand
GGGATGGAGAAAGGCGTCGTTCGCGGCCAGCAAATTCTCGTCGGCGAACAACTCCAAGAGCGATTCGGCCCCCTTCCAATCAAAGCGGTCGATCGACTTGACCAGCTGACCACGGAACGACTGAGAGAAGTCGGCAAGGCGCTCTTGCGTGCGAATTCTCTGAAGGAACTCGGGCTCGTCGACGACTGAATTGCTGTTCCCGGCCTCGAACCCCTGACGGAACGACAACGAGCCCTCCTGGCCGATTGCGTGCAAGCGTACTTGCCAATGGATTCCGAACAAAAGCGCGAGTACGAGGAACTCCTGACCGGCGAATCCTATTTCAAGGTGCGAGCCATGAACAAGACCGTTTATGAAACAGGCGTCGAACGAGGCCAAAAGTCATTGGTCGGCGAACAGCTCCAAGAGCGATTTGGCCCCCTTCCAACCAAAGCGGTCGATCGACTCGACCAACTGACTGCGGAACGGCTGAGAGAAGTCGGCAAGGCGCTCTTGCGTGCGAATTCTCTGAAGGAACTCGGGCTCGTCGACGATTGAGGAAACTGGGGCGAGCGAATCGCCCCCGATCGCTTGGCTAGACGTTGTAGGTGCTGCTCGACGTCTCACCGCCGCGACCAGTCCAGTTCGTGTGATGGAACTTGCCACGCGGCGAGTCGGTTCGTTCGTACGTGTGTGCACCGAAGTAGTCGCGTTGGGCCTGCAATAAGTTCGCGGGCAAGCTCGCGGTTCGATAGCCATCGAAGAACGCGAGGGCCGTGCTGAACGCCGGCACCGGGATGCCCGCCCGGACGGCCGTCGCGATCACGTCGCGCCAGCCCGGCTGGGCCCGTTCGACTTCGCCGACAAAGTACGGGTCGAGCAGCAGATTCGTCAGGCCGGCGTTCTGATCGTACGCGTCCTTGATTTTGCCCAGGAACCGCGAGCGAATGATGCAGCCGCCGCGCCACATCAGGGCGATGCCGCCGTAGTTCAGGTTCCAGTTGTTTTCCTTGGCGGCGGCCCGCATCAACATGTACCCCTGGGCGTAGCTCACGATCTTCGAGGCGTACAGCGCGTCGCGGATCGCGTTGACGAACGCCTTCTTGTCGGCCGAGATCTTCGCTGTGCCCGTCGCCTTGATTACCTTCGACGCGGCGACGCGTTCGTCCTTCAACGCGGAGACGCAGCGGCTGAACACGGCCTCGGCAATCAGCGTGATCGGGATGCCCATCTCCATCGAGTCGATCACGGTCCACTTACCCGTGCCCTTTTGGCCGGCCGTGTCGAGGATGCGATCGACGAGCGGGGAGCCGTCCTTGTCGGTGAAGGCCAGAATGTCGCGGGTGATTTCGATCAGATAGCTATCGAGCACGCCCTGGTTCCACTCGGCGAAGACCTCGTGCATCTCCTTGGCGCTCATCCCGAGTCCGTCGCGCAGGAGTTGATAGGCCTCGCAGATCAGTTGCATGTCGCCATATTCGATGCCGTTGTGAACCATCTTCACGTAGTGGCCGGCCCCGCCTTCGCCGACCCAGTCGCAACAGGGCACGCCATTGTCCACCTTGGCCGACACGCCCTGGAAGATGGCCTTCACGTGCGGCCACGCCGCTGGCGAACCGCCCGGCATGATGCTCGGCCCACGGCGAGCCCCTTCCTCGCCGCCCGAAACGCCCGTCCCGATGTAGAGCAGGCCCTTTGCTTCGACTTCCTTCACGCGCCGGGCCGTGTCCTGATAGAGTGAGTTCCCGCCATCGATAATAATGTCGCCCTTCTCCAAATGGGGGGCGACTTGCGCGATGAAGTCATCCACCGGTTGGCCGGCCTTGACGAGCATCATGACCCGCCGCGGCCGCTTCAATTTCTTGACGAGTTCCTCGATTGAATGAGCCCCGACGACCTTGGTGCCCTTGGTCTTGCGCGAGAACGCGATCAGGCGCT
>JANLUE010001434.1:0-2959 GCA_031363325.1 Gemmataceae bacterium | reverse complement strand
CGCCCAGGGGCTGCAACTTCCGACGGGATTGCAGATCGGCAACGGCGTACGGGTCGCGGGCATCACCAAGGTGTTCAGTCAGGGATCGCTCGTCAACACTCAGAACGAACAGGACGTGGCGATCGAGGGCGGCGGGTTCTTCCAGGTCACGATGCCCAATGGTGACATTCGGTACACCCGCGACGGGGCCTTCCGACGTAACGCCAACGGCACGCTCGTGACGGCCGACGGATTTCAGATTTCACCGCAGGTCACGATCCCGGCCGAGGCGACGAACCTGAGCATCGGCGTGGACGGCACGATCTCCGTGCAGATCCCCGGCTCGCCAGCGTCCACGCAAGTTGGCCAGCTCACGCTCACGCGCTTCCCGAACCCGTCTGGACTGAGTGCGGAGGGGCGGAACCTGTTCTCCGAGACCGGTTCGTCCGGTGCCGCGATCACGGCCACGCCGGGCCTGAACGGCACGGGGCAACTCCGGCAGAGTTTTCTCGAACGATCGAACGTGGACGTGGTGACGGAACTCGTGAACCTGATCCTGGCTCAGCGCGCTTACGAGTTCAACACGCGGGCGATCCGCACGGCCGACAACATGCTCGAAAGCACGACCACCTTGATCCGGTAGAGCGCATGAACGAACCGAATGCATTCCGTCGCTCGGTGATTCTGGCACTGGCCTGGTGGCTGGTCGGCCTGAGCATCGACACGTCGGCCGACACACCGAAGCGCGACGGCGACCCCGTCGAGGTGCGCTTGCGTGGCACGGCCACGGTCCCGGCCACGCGCGTCACCGTGGGCGATGTCGCCGAGATCACTGGTGGCACGCCAGCGTTGCGCGAACTCATTGGCAAGTTTGACCTCGAAGAATTCGGCACGGGCACATCGGTTACGGTGAAACGTCGCCAGGTCGAGTTCCGCCTACGGCTCGCCGACCTGCCGGCCGATGCCTTCCGCGTCACCGGTGCGAATGAATCGGTGGCGACGGCCGTCCGCCAACCGATCAGTGCCGACTCGGTCGTGAAGGCCGCGACGGCCGCCGCGCTGAAGCGAATGCCCTGGCCGGAAGAAGAACTCTCGGTGAAGCTCGTACAACCGGTGACGGCCCCATTGCCGAACGTCGCCGATCCGGCCGACGTGATCATCAAGGCCGACCCGCACTCGTCGAACGTCTCGCCCGGCCGGGTGCAGATGGACGTGTCGATTTTCGTGCGCGGCGAGAAGAAGATTTCGCTGCCCGTCTACCTCGACATCCGCGTGATGCAACGGATGGCGATCGCCCGCAGCGGCCTTCCGAAAGGCGAACTGCTCACGGAAAACAACGTCCTGATCGATCGCCGACCCGTCGAGACTTCGAACCCGGGTGCCCTGCCGGAGTCGATCATCGGCCGGAAACTGAAACGCCCATTGCCCGCTGGCCAGGTCGTTCAGGCGAGCGATCTTGACGAAGCGAGTGTCACGACGGCCGTGCTCGTGAAGGCGAAATCGCCGGTCAAGATCATCGCGCGAGTCGGAGCCTTGACGATCGAGGCGGCCGGCGAGGCGATGCAGGATGGCCGACTCGAAGACCGCGTCAAAGTGAAGAACACCGAATCGAAAAAGGTCCTGTCGGCCCGCGTGACCGGCCCCGGCAAAGTGGAGATCGATCCATGATTCGCACCCGCAAGTATCTGTTCGCGCTGGCGGTCTTCGCGGCGATCCCCTCGGCCCGGGCCGACTCCATCTGGGATCGTCGCGATCCGCGGGCGGCTTACCTGTTCCAGGACAACCGGGCTCGCGCCGTCGGCGACATTCTGAGCATCGCGATCACCGAAACGACGACATCGAACGACCGCGAACAACGGGCCGGCGACCGCCGCACCCGCAACGACGCTGCCCTGAACATCACCGGCAACTACCAGGTCGGCAGCGCCCCGGGCAACTCGGGTTCGGTCATCGGTTCGGGGAACAGCGACCTGCGCCGCCGCTTCGATGGCACCTCGCAATTGACAACCGACCGCCGGTTCGTCGATCGCATGGCCGTCACGGTCGTCGACGTATTGCCGAACGGCAATCTGGTGTTCGAAGGTTACCGCATGCGCGTGATCGCGGGCGAGGAACGGGCCTTGCGGGTGACGGGCGTCGTTCGTGCGGCCGACATCGGCGCGCAGAACACGGTGCTCTCGCAATACGTAGCGAACTTCAAGATTAGCTACGTGGGCCGCGGCTCGCAGACCGAATTCACGAGCCAGGGATTTTTCGGACGGATGATGAACCACGTGTTGCCGTAAGCGTTTTTGGTTTTCAGGCCAACGGCCTGAGATTGTTAAGCCCAGGGCAAGATGGCGCAGCCATCGCCGCCCTGGGTTGGGGGCGTGGACCTTCGAATAGGTTTTTTGTTTTCAGGCCAACGGCCTGAGATTGTTCAGCCCAGGGCAAGATGGCGTAGCCATCGCCGCCCTGGGTTGGGGGCGTGGACCTTCGAGATTGGATCGCCGCCCTGGGATCGCTTCGGACACGGGAGGACCAAAAATGCCGCAATCACTCGCTCGCGTTTTGGTTCACCTCGTCTTCAGCACCAAGAATCGCGAACCCTTCCTCGCGCTCGCGATGCGCGCGGAGGTATTCTCATATCTCGCAGGCACGCTGAAGAACCTTGATTGCCCGCCGATCAATGTTGGCGGCGTATTGGATCATGTCCACTTGCTATTCGCATTGAACCGAACATTGTCAATCAGCAAAGTCGTTGAAGAGTTGAAAAAAGAGTCGTCGAAGTGGGCGAAAACACATGTTGATCCAAGGTTCTATTGGCAGAGCGGCTTCGGGGTGTTCCGTGAGCCATTCGAATGCGCCGATGGTCTCGAATTACATCGAGAAACAAGAAGAACATCATCGAGTTCAGTCGTATCAGGACGAATTCCGCGAGTTCCTTCGTAAGCATGGCATCGATTGGGACGAGAGCTACGTGTGGGATTGAATGTTTTCG
>JANLUE010001336.1:0-3922 GCA_031363325.1 Gemmataceae bacterium | reverse complement strand
GCTGGCCGAACGCGGCGTGCCGATCCTAAATCCGCCGCGCGCGCTCGAGGCGTGCATCGACAAATATCTCTCGCTCGCACGGCTCGAAGCGGCCGGACTGCGCGTGCCGGAGACGATCGTCTGTCAGTCGGCGGACGATGCGCTGGCCGCGTTCGAGAAACTGGGCGGCGACGTGGTGGTGAAGCCGATCTTCGGGTCCGAGGGTCGGGGGCTCGTTCGCGTGAGCGATCCCGAACTCGCCTGGCGAACCCTGCGAACGATCGAGCGAACCGGAGCGGTGTTGTACGTGCAACGGTTCATTCCGCATCCCGGCTGGGACCTTCGGGCGTTCGTGCTCGACGGTCGAATCCTGGCCGCGATGAAGCGAACGTCGAACGGCGACTGGCGCACGAACGTCGCCCAGGGGGCTCGTGCCGAGTCGGTCGAGTTGACGGCCGAACAGGAATCGCTCGCGCTGCGGGCCGCTCGAGCCGTTGGTGCCATCGCCGCCGGGGTCGATCTGTTGCCGGGCTCGGACGGCGAATGGTACGTCGTCGAAGTGAATGGAGTGCCCGGCTGGAAGGCGCTTGGCCCGACGACCGGCGTCGACGTGGCCCGCGAACTGATCTCGACCCTGGCGAACCTTCGGCCGATGGAATCGAGTCCGTCGATCGAATCGGCCGCGTTGCTCGCGTGCACCTGGGAAGCGACGGCCCGCAAGGCGGGCAACGTCCACCCGGGGGCCAACTTCAACGATGTCACGTATGCCGATTTCTTGATGAGTGCGGCCGCCGTCGCCCCGATCCTCGGTCGAACGCGGCCACTCGGCGCGACAATCTTCGACGCCGTCCGTGCCACGCGCTCGGTCGTGCGAACGAACACGAACCTGGGCATCGTCCTGCTGCTCGCGCCGTTGGCGAACGTCCCCGATGGGGTCGATCTTCGCATTGGCGTTCGCCGCGTGCTTCAGGCAACGACGATCGCGGACTCGGCCTCCTTGTTCGAGGCGATTCGGGTCGCCGCCCCCGGCGGGCTGGGCCGAGCCGAGGATCAAGACGTTCGCGACGCCCCGACGCTGCCTCTTCGCGACATCATGGCCCTGGCCGCCGAGCGCGACTTCATCGCCTGGCAATATGCCAACGACTTCGCCGATGTCTTCGAACTCGGCGTGCCGGCCCTGCTCGAGGGCGTCAAGCGCTTCGGTCGAATCGAGCCGGCCGTCCAGCATTGCCAGCTCGCCTGGCTGGGTGCGCACCCGGACACGCTGATCGTTCGCAAGCGCGGTCCGGCCATCGCCAACGAAGTCCGCGAGCGGGCCCGCCGCGTGCAGTCGCTCGGCGGGCTCGCTTCGGTCGCGGGGCGGGCGGCGTATGATGAACTGGATGCGTGGTTGCGAGCCGACGGGCACGCCCGCAACCCCGGCACGACGGCCGACCTCGTGACGGCTTGCCTGTTCGTCGCGCTGCGACAACGTAACCTGACCGTTGACCTCCCCCTGTAGCTCCGAGCCGTCGGCCGGAACCTGGAACAGCCATGGCCGAGCGTTTCACCGTCCGCGTCACCAAGGACTATTTGGTCTTTTGTTCCGGGCACTTCATCACGTACGACGGCACGGAGTGCGAGCGCCTGCACGGCCACAATTACCGGGCGGCCGTCGAAGTCGAAGGGCCGCTCGACGGCAATCATTACGTGTTCGACTTCATCGCCCTCAAGAACGAAATGCGGAAGCTAACCGACGAACTCGACCACCGCATGATGGTCGCCACGAAGAGCAAATTGATTGGCGTGGAGGAATCGGCCCGCAGCGTGAAGCTCACGTTCGGCGACAAGGAATGGGTCTTCCCCCGCGTCGATTGCGTGCTGTTGCCGATCGAGAACACGACGGCCGAATTGCTGGCCAAGTACTTCGGCGGCCGACTCCGCGAAGTACTTCGCGACACGTACCGCTACGTCCCCGACGTGCTGCGCGTCGAGGTCGAAGAGAGCTTCGGCCAGACGGCCCGGTACGAATGGCGGGCTAAACCCGATTCGGGTTGAGACTTGGGGCGAGTTCCTGAAACTCCAGGTTTCACTCGGAATGGGTTTTGATGCGCGGACACCAGTCTTCGGATCCGCGCTGCTCGGGCGCGGCGTTCAATTGAGACGATTTGGACGGATCGGTGGCCTCAGGTCGGAGCACGATGTTTTCTGGTTCGCTCGCGAGGATTGCCAACTGCAACAGGAGATTGCTGAATCGAGGCCGGTGTCGAGTGAAGTCCGCGGCATTCAACTCCGGTATGACGACGTGGCCAAGCACCCGAGGGTCGGGGCGAAGTACGACCGTTAACGCGAGGGAGGTTAAGATTTGCACCGGGACGCGGACGATCGCATTTTGGTTTCGACGGTCCGGTGGAAGGGTTTGAAGCACGTCGAGCGGCGACGATAGGCAGGCTTCCCGATAGAGGCTGATTCCCTCGTGATCGATGTCCCGTCCCTTGATCCGCGGTTCAAAAGCCCCGGGCGAGATGATGGGCGAGTGGAGCGTGTTGAAGCGTTCGGCACGCACCCGGCGCAGAAGCCATTCGTCTTCCGAAACGGGGTCCGACTCGGGCTTCATCATGACCCCCGAAACATGTGTCGAAAAATTCTAGATTAGATTGTGACGTTATAAATTTCAGGCATACTTGACCCTGTCTTCAAGAACCGCCCTTCGGCCTGGACGGGCGAGACGATCTCGAGTTCTCCGTAACCAACCGATGTGAACCATTCGAAGTAGACGGTCGCATTGACCCCGGCATGAACGCGATCCGGAGGCGTCGACCGTTCCTCTCGGAACGACTTCGCGAGCCGGATGGCGCCGTCGACCAAGGCGGGAGCTGGTGCTTCGGTTCCCTCGCCATCGTAATCGTCTTCGAGGTTGCGAATCCGTAGAAGTTCATCAATGACGCGATCCCAAAGCTGCATCGTCGCATCGTGAAAACGTTGCGTGTAGCCGCTGGATTCGACTTGCGGCTGAAATGGCGAATCGATCGTCGACCGCGAATAGACAGTCGCTCCACTTGCCGATCGTGCGAAAGTCGTCATGATTTCGTCCCCCAGCGTTTCTGTATTTCAGGATCGACGACCTGCAGAAAAGTTCCCACGGCCGCATCGTGGCCCAGATCAAGCCCGGCTCGAAGGGTTTCAGCCCCATCCTTGCCAATCGGCCCGCGTGCGGTCATTTGCAGCAGAAGACTGTCGCGTTGATCCTCGGCCCAGCGCCCCGGTCGCGCCGACACGTGCAAACGCCCGCGACGCGGTTGCAATTCGTAGCTCCATTCCGCCGCGCGGTGTTCGAGATTGATGCCGAGATCAGATGCGGGAAAGAGTTGCCCAAACAGGCCCGGGAGCACTCGAGACCAATCGCTCGGCGTATTCCAGAACTCCGTGTGCGGAAACGAATCGATGTACGTCAACTCCCATTGATTGAGCGACACCGGACCGAGGCGCTGTCGTTCGATGAACGACGAGAATCGGCGAAACGTCGTTTCAAATTCATCGATCAGGCATTTGTAACTGGGATAAAAATTCTCTCGTTTGCGCCAATTCAAGTGGAAACGCGTCGCCTGGACTTGGATCAGCTTGTCTTTGGAAATATGTTCGACCAGAAAACGATGGGGAAGTCGAACGGGTTGCAACCGAATCATCGGTTCGGCCATCCTCCAAGGCGGTCTCTCGAACAGTTCGAATTGATCGTCGATTGGGAGTGCGTCCGACGATTCAACCCATTCCGAGCCAAGATTGTTCCAAAACAAGCCAAAGTGCCCGGCCGTCAGTTTGGTAATTGAGGAAAACTGAACGCCGAGCGTAAGTTCCACCACGGGAGGAGTTGCAAATGTGGGAGTGGTGAGCATTGGCGCTATTCCCAGCTTTGACCTTCTCCGCTCATTCTATCGGAAGGGGCTCGAACAATCGAGGTCGGTTG
>JANLUE010001330.1:0-2027 GCA_031363325.1 Gemmataceae bacterium | reverse complement strand
CGCCCAGTGCACGAAGAGCTTGCGGAACGCCGGCCCGATCTCTTTGTCCGCCGCCGTGGACTCCAAGGCGGGATTGCCCAGCAACATGGCGGGGGCATCGGCCGACTGCCAGTTGTCCGATTCGGTCTTTTTGGCGAGGGCATGTGCGAACAGCACGGCGGCCAACTCGGCGGGATCGGCCTTCACCTGTTTGCCCCCGACCTGAACACCGCCCAGCATGTCGCGGGTTCGTTCCTTCACGGCCTTCTCGATCCCGGCCCGATCCAAGTCCGCCTTCTCCAGGAGTGTCCCGCTCGATCGGATCATGTCGGCGAACAGCTTGCGCGAACCGGCGTCGAGCGGACCGACCGCCTTCGTGTATTCAGCCAGGAGGGGTAGTTCGTGCTTGTCCTTGCCGGCCGAGTCGGCGATGAAGGCGTCGGCCCGGCGCTTCCAGTCGAGGGCCATCGCCTTGGGCAGGATCGCGGCCGAGCGCGTGCGAACTTCCTCGTCGGCCGACTTCTGTCCGTCGCGGAGAGCGCCGACCGCCGACGCCCCCATCTCGACGAGCTTCGACGCGGCCGCCTCGCGGACGGTGTAGCGTTTGTGCCCGAGTTCCTGGACGAGCGCGGTCGCCTTGGCGTACTCGGGCGTGCCGAGATCGCCGGGCCGCGCGTCGGCCAGGACCGTCGAACCAAATAGAAGCAAGACGAGACAGGCACGCATGGAAGGGCCCCTTGGCGGCGAAACCGGCACAACCCCCACGACCGAACAATCGACCGGGCCGACTTTTCTTTCCAGGCAATTTGCGCAAGCCCGTCGGCCACTTCCCGTGGGGGCGTAACTATATTACCATCGCGACGCCAACCAGCCGCCCTCGATTCGAGCCAATGAGTAACAACCTCGCCGGACCACCAGGCCGCACCGATCGCACGCAAGTCGCGCGACTCGGAGAACACGATTACTACCTGTTCAACGAAGGCAGTCACTACCGGCTGTACGACAAGCTCGGGGCGCATCCCTGCGTCCGCGACGGCGTGGCGGGCACGCAGTTCGCCGTCTGGGCCCCGGGGGCCGAAGCGGTCTTCGTGTTCGGCGACTTCAACGGCTGGGACAAGGGAACCATTCCACTCGAACCGCAGGGTTCGAGCGGCATCTGGGTGATCTTCCTTCCCGGCATCGGGCCGGGCACCTCGTACAAGTACCACATCGTCTCGCGGTACAACGGCTTCCGGGTCGACAAGGCCGATCCGTTCGCTGTCTTCAGCGAGGTGCCGCCGAAGACCGCGAGCGTCGTCTGGGACCTCGACTACGAATGGGGTGACTCCGAGTGGATGGCGAATCGCTATCGCCACAACGGCCTGCGTCATCCGATCAGCATCTACGAAGTTCACCTTGGTTCGTGGATGCGCGGCGAAGGCGACCGGATGTTGTCCTACCGCGAACTCGCCCCGCGACTCGCCGAACACGTTCAGAAGACCGGCTTCACGCACATCGAACTGATGCCGATCACGGAGCACCCCTTCTATGGCTCGTGGGGGTATCAATCGACGGGCTTCTTCGCGGCGACGGCCCGGTACGGCACGCCCCAAGACTTGATGTTCCTGATCGACTACCTGCATCAACGCGGCATCGGCGTGATCCTCGACTGGGTGCCGAGCCATTTCCCGAGCGACGAGTTCGGCCTTGCCTACTTCGATGGCACGCACCTGTTCGAGCACAGCGACCCGCGCCAGGGCTTCCACCCCGACTGGGGTAGCGCCATCTTCAACTATGGCCGACACGAAGTCCGGTCGTTCCTGCTGTCAAGCGCCCTGTTCTGGCTCGACAAGTATCACGTCGATGGCCTGCGCGTCGATGCCGTCGCCTCGATGCTTTACCTCGACTATTCACGCCAGCCGGGCGAGTGGGTGCCGAACTGTTACGGCGGCAACGAGAACCTCGAAGCTATCGACTTCCTGCGCCGATTCATCGAAGTCGTCTAAACCGAGTACCCGGACACGCTTACCTACGCGGAAGAATCGACGGCCTGGTCGCAAGTTTCACGG
>JANLUE010001299.1:0-1172 GCA_031363325.1 Gemmataceae bacterium | reverse complement strand
GAGCAGGAAGCCGATCGCGAAGTTCTCGTTCGATTCCGCCAACATCTTGGCCCGACCGATGAACTCGTAGCGATACTCCGGCGGGAAGCCCTTCTCCTTCAGATGGGCGTCGAGTTCCTCGACGGCCGCGCTCAATCCCATCCCGTGCAAGTTCGCCGACACGACGACCTGCCGTTGCCGACTGAAGCGATCGATTGAGTTCGGCCCGCTGGCGTCCTCGAAGCGAACCAGGTTGCCGAGTTGCACGACCCCGCCGGGCACTTTCGTCGACGGCACGCCGATCCGCGCGATCGCCTCGCGGTCGTCGCGGGCCGACAGTTCCGCCCGCAACCACACGTCGTACTGTTCGTCGCGTTCCTTGTATTTGCTGACCGGTTGGCCGCCGACCAGCACGTTGATCGTCGTCGAAACGTTCTGCAAACTCACCCCCAGGTCGCTGAGCCGTTCGCGATCGGGCCGCACGCGCAGCTCCGGCTTGCTGAGCGACAGGCTCGTATCGACATCGACGTAGTGGGGCCTTTGCCGCATCCAGGCGGCGATCTCGTCCGAGAATTCCTTGAGCTTCGCGGTGTCCGGGCCGATCAGGTTGAGGTCGATGTCCACTTCGCGGAAGCCGGCCCCGGAGATCGCGGCCACATCTTGCACGCCGGCCCGCAGGTCGGGGAAGTCGACGAGAACGCCCCGCGCTTCGATCATCACGTCCTGTTGTGAATAGTTCCGTTCCTTCATGTCGATGAGTCGAACGTAGATCGTCCCGCGCGTGACTTCGCCCTGACCCTTCGTGACCCGGCCCGTTGTGTCGCCGATGGTCACGAGCGTGTGTGAGACGCCGCGCAGCTTGCGCAAGCGACGATCGAGTTGGCCGAAAACCTCGTCGGCCCGATCGAGCGAGTATCCTTCAGGTAGCGTGACCGCCACTTCGAATTCGCTTTGATCGTCCTTGGGAACGAAGTCCGTCCCGGTGATGCCGATCAGGACCGGGGTACTCGCGAAAATTGCGAACGCTCCGAGCACCACGACCCAGCGATGTCGCAACGACCAGCCGAGCAGGCCGAGGTACGTCGCTTCGATCAATCGCCAGACGGGGCCCGCCTTCGTGTCATGCCCCTTTGCTGCGTGCGGCCGCAGCAAGCGGGCGCACAAGGCCGGCGTCATCGTGAATGAAACGACCA
>JANLUE010001218.1:0-3293 GCA_031363325.1 Gemmataceae bacterium | reverse complement strand
CGTCCAACCTACGCCTCGCGGCTAACTCGATACGCGCCGTCCGTACTTGGATCGTACGTCCGCTCCCATTGCAAGATTTCGATGCGATTGCCGTCCGGGTCGCGGAGGAAGAATCGCTCGGCACCGGGGATCTTCACCGTCTCGTCGATTGCGAGGCCATGTGACATTACATGGACGCGGGCCGCTTGGATATCGGCGACGTGCAGGCAGAAGTGTCTTGGGCTGATCGTGTCGCGGTCCGGCTTCAACAACAAATGCAAATACGTTCCGCCGAGGTCGTACCACAGGGCCACGAAGTCGAAGGTCTTCGGGGCCGGGATTTCGCGCAGGCCGAGTTGTTCGCCGTAGAACCGTCGACTGGCGGTCACGTCGGTCACGATCACCGAACAATGGTCGATGTGCGTTACGCCCAGGGCCATGTCAACGCTTCCGTTTGGCGAAGAAGTCGGCGATCAGTTGCTTCGAATTCGGCGTGCCGGCCAGACGGAGGAACGCGTCCGTTTCCAGGCGCAGACCCGCGGTCAGTTCCACGAGCGAACCTTGCAGAACGACTTTGAGCATCTCGAGCGCCGCCGGCCGTTGGGCTTCGTCCAGGTCGGCGAGCGTCGAACGCGTGTCGGCCAGGAAGTCGGCGGAGGGCAACAGGTCGGCCGGGACCGGGGCCCGTTTCGCCGCCCGCACCTCGCGCCAGTCGCCGGACTCGATCAACTTCAGGGCCGTCGAGATCAGCTCGTCGGACGATACCGTATCGTCGACGAGGTCGTCCGGCGGCGGGTCGGTCGCGTCGTAACTCTCGCCGGAAATGAGCCGCTCGATCGCTTCCTCGGTGCCGACGAGTCGGGGCAAGCGTTGCGTGCCACCCCAGCCAGGCACAAGTCCCAATCGAACTTCGGGCAGGCCGAGTTGAACTTTCGGCGACGAGCCGCAAATCCGAAAGTCGCACGCGAACGCCACTTCGAGCCCGCCACCGAGTGCGGCGCCATCGATGATTGCAACGGTCGGGAACGGCAACGCTTCGAGCGTGGCGAGCACCGAGAGCCCGAGTTCGATGAACGCCCGCGTCGGGGCCGGGTTGTCCGGCGATGCGTCGGCCAGCTCCCTCAAGTCCGCCCCGGCGATGAAGATGCCCGGCTTCGCACTTTGAACAATGAGACCGTGCAGGCACTGTTGGTACGCCAGGCCCCCGAGTGCCTCGCCGAAGGCCGTCCACAGGCCGGTCGAAAGCACGTTGGCCCGGCTCTCCGGCTGATCGAACGTCAAGCGAACGACGCCGTCTTCGATCGACTTGCTGATTCCGTTCATGATCCTCGCTCCGTCGCGGGCATCCCCTACTGTAAGGGGAAATGTACACGGCGCTGATCGTCCTATCAATCGTGTTCGTGCTGGCCCTCGCCGCTGGGGGCGTGCTGTACAGCCGTTATCGGCAGACGCCGAATCGCCTGTGGGCCGGCCGAGTTTGGTCGGCGCAGGACAAGCTCGAGCAACGTCGGCGGGCGGCGAATCGCAGCATCGCGGCCGCCAACGATCAACGGCCACTCGATCTGCTGAAGCGCGAACACCTCGAACGATATCTGCGCGGCCAATCGGTCGATGCCTTGATGAGTTACGCGGGAATTGGGCCGGCCATCGTGTCGTGGCTGCGTGACGGTGGCGTGACCACGGTTTACGCGGCCAGCCGTTCGCGGGTCGAGGGGATCAAGAACATCGGCCCCGGTCGGGCGAGCGACATCAAGTCGGCGGCCCGCCAGGTCGAAGCGGACGCGGAGAGTAAGTTCGCGGCCGGCAGTTGCCCGGAGGCGGTTGCGTACGCCAAGGCTCGCGACGAGTTAGAGCGTGAGCGCGAACGCCAACGAAGCGCGGGCACCCGGGAACTTCGAGCGATCAGCGACGAGTTCGACTTCCTGCGGGAACGACTTCGCATCGCGGGCGAAGTCACGTTCACGCGCTTTCTGAACCACAAGCCGATCGCCGCGATCACCCCGGAGTTGATGAACCAGCCGCTCGCTCGGCCGGCCGTCGAAGTCCGCGTCGAACCCGCGCCGATTCCGAAGCCGGCCGAAGTCGTGCAGTCGAAGCCAGAAATCATACAGACCGCCCCGGCCCCCCAAGTACCGATCCCGCCGCCCGCAGTCCGGGTTCCGGAACCTCCACCCGAGCCAAGTGAACCGTTGCCGGTCGTCCGGCTTCGGGCCGTCGTAAGTTTCGGTTATGCCGTGGCGAAGGCCGATGGTCGCGTGGCCGCCGGTGAGAAGAGACAAATTCGCGTGTTCCTCGAACGTCGCTACGCCCGCGAGCCCGAAGCCGCTGCCCGCTTGACCGCGATCATCGACGAAATCGAGGCCAAGATCCCGGACCTGGCGTCGGCCCTCTGGGATGTTCGCCGCGATCTTCCGCCGGAGCACTGGCCCGACCTGAATCAGTTCGCCATCTCGATCGCCGATTCGTCCGGCGAGCGGAACGCCAAGAAAGTCGCCTGCCTGTCACGCGTGGCCGAGGCCTTCGAGATCGGCACGGCGAAACCGGCGAGCCCGCCGCCAAAGGAAACGGCGAACGGCGAGATGACCGAGGCCGATTGTCGGACGGCCCTTGAAATCGGCGCGACGGTGCCGTTGAGTGTCGACTTGATTCGTCGGCAATTTCGCTTGCTGAGCGAACGATTCGCTCCCGCCAAGTTCGCCGACCATGGCGACGAGTTCGTTCGCATGGCGGCCGACAAGCGAACCCGGGCCGAGCGCGCCGCCCGACAACTGCTCCAAGCGTACAACGAGCCGTTGGAGACGCCGACCGCGCCGGCCCCGACCGACCTGCGGCACAACCCGGACCTCGACGCCATCTTCGGAGTTTGACGTGGACTTGTTCAGCGACCACCCATTGACCGAGTTGGACAAGAAGGCGCACCAGATTCTCGGCGACAAGGTCGTCATCAAGGCGCTGGCGCAACAGGGGGCGTTTCAAGGGCTGCCGCGTTACGTCTCCGAATACTTGATCGCCAAGTTCGTGAAGGCCGAGACCTGGCGGGACGATCTCGCCAAGATGCAGGCGAAGGTTCGCGACCTGTTGCCCGGCCAGGAACAACGCGAGATGTTGAAGGAGAAACTCCTGGGCGTCGGCGAGGCGACGATCATCGACGCGGTCGATGCCCGCGTCGAACTTCGCGGCGGGCAACGCTGGGCCCGAGTGCCGGCCCTTCAAGACAACAAGATTCGCGTTTCGCCGACGATTCTCGAACAGAACCCAGGGCTGTTGCTCGGCGGCCTGTGGGGCACGGTCAAAGTGAAGTACGCCCCGGAGAC